>CAZCOX010000120.1:0-9844 GCA_964500115.1 uncultured Rhodobacterales bacterium | reverse complement strand
TCACCAGCATGAGATCGGTGTCGCGAAACATCACCGGGTACTTCTCCGGTTTGTCGTCACCTTCCGGGACGGATAACAACGTGACGTTGTGGTGCTGACCCAAGTCGAAGCACGCGGGACAGATGAGATTGCCGACGTTTTCGACGAACAGTACATCCAGCGTATCCAAATCAAAGCGGGGTAGTATGTCCGCGATCATGTGGGCATCGAGGTGGCACGCAATCCCGGTGGTGATTTGTTCTGCCTGCACCCCACACGCGCGCATTCGTTCCGCATCGTTTTCCGTCGCCAGATCGCCCTCAATCACCGCCACTTTCAATCCGCACCGTTCGACGGTGGCTTCCAATAACGTGGTTTTCCCGGCGCCAGGCGATGACATCAGGTTCACGACCAACACGCTGGCCGCATCGAACTGAGCCCGATTGGCAGCCGCTTGCGCATCGCCAGCAGCCATGATGGCCTGTTCAATGTGCACTCGAGCATGCGCGGGATCGACCTGATCGTCCCCGGGGTGATCGTGTGCGTGGCCGTGCGTATGGTCGTGCGCGTGCGCCGTGTCGTGGGGGTGGGACGGCGTATCGCAGCCGCACACATTACACATGATGGGCCCTCCTAGGTTCGATGTTAGGCGCGCGCTCCAGCACCACGTCACGGAGCATCAGTTCATCACCGCGAGTGACGGTGGTTCGCCAATCCCCGCACGCGGTACAACACAAGGCCTTGGTGGTGGTCTCGGTTTCCTGTTCGCAGACCGAGCAGCGCACGGTGACCGGGGGTTCGTTGACAATCAGTTCCGCGTCTTGGGCGAGGGTTCCGGCTCGGGCTAGCGTGAACGCTTGGGTTAAGAGCTCCGGTACGACGCCGGATAGGGGACCCACATCCACATTGATCTCGTAGACCGCAATGGCGTTCTGCGCCCGGGCAATGTCGTCGACTTGCGCCAGGAGTGCCTGGCATACGGAGAGCTCATGCATCGTAGGCCAACATCTCATCGAACAAATCCCACGCGCTTTCAGCATCGTCCCGAGAGATGGTCTGGATCGCAAAACCAACGTGGATCATCACGAAATCGCCGGGATTAAGCACTTGATCCTGCAACAAAAACAGGCTGATTTCTCGGCTGACTCCTTTGGCTTCGCAACGCGCCATCAAGCCGTCGATTTCGACAATTTTCATGGGGATGGCAAGGCACATCGACGTCGAATCCTCCTCGTTTGCGAGCAACCTGTATGCTGCGTATATGTTTGATTTATAAGCAAAAAAATGACAACGCATGCATCTTAGCCCATAATGTTGGGCATGCCTAGGGCGAGCGCAACAAGTCAATCTCAAACACACGTTGAGACCGTGGAAAAACCGTTGATTGTCGGTTTGGGCAACCTGTTGCGCGGCGATGAAGGCCTCGGTGTCCATGCCGCCCAACGTCTCTCAAGCGCGTTAAATCACCGCGAGGGCGTCGAGGTAATCGACGGCGGTACGCTGGGCTTGTCGCTGATCGGTCCGATTGCCGAGGCGTCGGCACTCATCCTCATCGATGCAGTCAACCTGCGTGCAGTCCCAGGGACCACTGAGGTCTTTGTCGGCGCGGCCATGGATCGGTTCATCGTCAACCTTAAAACCCGCACGGCACATGACGTGAACCTGGTGGATCTCACGCATGCGCTGCGCCTCATGAATTGTTTACCGCAGGCGCGTGCCCTGATCGCGATTCAACCTCATACGCTCCAGTGGGGGACGGATCTCACCCCGTCCGTCGACGCTGCCGTGGGTACGCTGCCTGTCCTGTGCGAACGGCTGCTCACCTATTGGGCGCAGCCATCCGCCACCCCGGCACCCGACTGGCATGTGAGTTAGGCCATGGCAGACCCACCGGCATTGCTGAACGTGAAAGTCATCGGCAGCGAGAGCTATGCGAATGTGCTGCCGCTGTTGCACGAAGTCCGGCATGCGTTAGCGCGCTACCACGACTCCGGCGAGGCGACGACGATCGACTTACGTCGCATTCCGATGACGGAGCGCGACGAGGAGGAGCTAGAAGGCTTCCTTGGCATCGGCGAGGTCAGTATCGAGATTCAAGCCCTGGGGCCGACACAGATTCGCGAAACGCAATTCCCGGCCGTATGGCACATCGTGCACTTCAACGCCGACGGCGAGATTGCCGGTAAGTTTGTCACCGTGGCGGCTATTCCGGATCTGGTCATAACACCGCCCGAGGACGCTGCCCGTGGACTGCGTGCGCTCACGCAACGACTGGATGACCTAACCCAAGACCTCTAACGCAAGAAAACGGAACGCATCGATGACTGCATCCTTCAACCCGCCCCCCGTCGACGAAGTATTGGCACAACATGGCGTGAGCCGTCGTGGCTTCATTAAGTTCTGCTCGTCGGTGGCCTCACTACTGGCGCTTTCACCGGCGGTCGTGCCGCAGATGGCCAACGCGCTGGCCAATGCCCGCCGACCGTCCGTGTTATGGCTACCCTTTCAAGAGTGCACCGGTTGCACGGAGTCTTTGTTGCGCGCGCATGCGCCAACGGTAGAAGGCCTGATTTTCAACAGCATATCGCTCGACTACCAGCACACCATCATGGCGGCGGCCGGTGATCAGGCGGAGGCCGCTCGCCACGAGGCGATGAGCGCCCACAAAGGGGAGTACCTGGTGCTGGTGGATGGCTCGATTCCGCTCGGTAACACGGGATTTTCCACCATCAGCGGTCAAAGCAACGTCGACATGTTGCGGGAAACAGCCGCCAATGCCGCGGCGGTGATCGCCATCGGCACCTGTGCAGCCTTTGGCGGTATTCCGAAGGCCAATCCCAATCCGACCGGGGCGGTGTCGGTATCGGACATCATCACCGACAAACCGATCATCAATGTCTCGGGTTGTCCGCCGATCCCCATGGTGATCACTGCCGTGCTCGCCTACTACCTTACGTTCGGCAAGCTGCCCGATGTGGACGAGCACCGGCGGCCGCTCGCGTTCTACGGCAATACGATCCACGACCGCTGTTACCGACGGCCTTTCTTTGAGCAACGCAAGTTCGCCCAATCCTTCGACGATGAAGGCGCGAAAGCGGGCTGGTGTTTATTTGAGCTCGGCTGCAAGGGGCCCGTCACGTACAACGCCTGCGCCACCGTCAAGTGGAACGAGGGCACGAGCTATCCGATTGAAGCCGGCCACCCGTGTTTGGGGTGTTCGGAGCCGGACTTTTGGGACCAGGGTGGCTTTTACCAAGGCCTTTTCCCCTGGGAGTTTTACAAAGCCAAACCGGGACCGGCCGGGCGTGGGCCGCGACGCCCGTGAGCGAATCGATTTGGCGTTACAAGGAATAACAGATGGCTGAACGTTTGGTGGTCGATCCGATCACGCGCATCGAAGGACACCTGCGCATCGAAGCAGAGATGACGGGCAATACGATTAAGGACGCGTATTCATCCGGCACCTCGGTGCGCGGCATCGAGATCATTCTGCAAGGACGTGATCCACGCGATGCTTGGGCGTTTGCCCAGCGTATCTGTGGCGTGTGCACGCTGGTGCATGGGATTGCGTCCATTCGTGCGGTTGAAGACGGCATCCGAGCGGGCTGGCGCAGTGGTGCCCCCCTTGCCGGCGCGGGCGCACGGGCGCATCCGCGGGGCGGTCCGCCGCAAGGGTCGAGGCGTGGTCCGCCCCAGGGAATGGGTCCGCCGAGCGGACGCGGACCGGGTAATCGAGGACACGGCAGAGCGCCTATGGGAGGGGCGGTGGATATCGCCAACGCCGATCAACGGTTGCCCCACAACGCTGAGCTCATCCGCAACCTCATGATCGGTACCCAGTTCATACACGATCACGTGGTGCATTTTTATCACCTGCACGCGCTGGACTGGGTGGATGTGGTGTCGGCATTGAAAGCCGATCCGAAAGCAACGGCCGCGCTCGCGCAGTCGATCAGTCGCTACCCGCGCGCGTCCGCCGGGCATTTTCGCGACATGCAGACGAAGATTCGTACCTTTGTCGAATCCGGCCAGCTGGGCATCTTTGGACACGCGTACTGGGGGCATTCGGGTTACAAACTCCCGCCAGAGGCCAACCTCATGGCCGTGGCGCATTATCTCGATGCACTGCAGTGGCAACGGGAGGTGGTGAAGATCCACACTATCTTTGGCGGCAAAAACCCACACCCCAACTTTTTGGTCGGCGGCGTGCCGTCACCGATCAACCTCAACGGTGATTCGGGGATCAACAGTTTACGCTTGTCTCAGGTCGCAGGCATTCTTGATCAGATGCAACAATTCGTTGATCAAGTTTACGTCCCCGACGTTCTAGCGATCGCCGGTTTTTACAAGGATTGGGCCAATCGCGGCGAGGGTTTGGGCAACTTCTTAACGGTGGGCGATCTCTCCAACGATGGGTCAGGCGATCCATCTTCGTTCCTATTTCCCCGCGGCGTGATTTTGAATCGAGACCTCTCCACGGTACACGAACTGGATCTTGCGGATCCGGACGGTGTACAGGAATTTGTTGCGCGATCTTGGTACGACTATCGTTCTGGCGACGGTACTGGGCTGCATCCTTGGCAAGGCGAAACGGTGCTCAACTACACGGGCCCACAGCCGCCGTATCAACACCTTGATGTGGATAACGCCTATTCGTGGCTGAAAAGCCCACGTTGGCGCGGCCATGCGATGGAGGTAGGCCCTCTGGCACGCCTTCTGGTGCAGTATGCAAAACAGGATGCCCATACCCGAGAGTTGGTCGATGGCAGCCTCAAACAATTGGATCTACCGGTAAGTGCCGTGTACTCGACGCTTGGCCGGACGCTCGCTCGCGCCTTGGAAACCCAAATCTTGGTGCATGCCATGCGCGGCTGGTATGACCAGCTCTTGGCCAACATCAAAGCAGGGAACACCGACACGTTCAACGAGTTGTATTTCAACCCCGCCAATTGGCCCGCCAACACCAAAGGCGTCGGCTTTATGGAGGCGCCGCGTGGTGCGTTGACGCACTGGCTGTCCATCAGCAACGGCGTGATCGATAACTACCAATGCGTGGTGCCGAGTACTTGGAATGCCGGCCCGCGGGATGCCAAGAACCAGCCTGGCGCGTACGAGGCGGCGCTTGCAGGGCAATCGTTGGAGAATCCCGACCAGCCGTTGGAAATCCTCCGTACCATCCACAGCTTTGACCCGTGCCTGGCCTGCGCGGTCCACTTACTGGACGAAAACGGCGAGGAGCGCCTCAAGATCAAAGTGCGTTAGACGCGATCGGCGAAGGGTTGACCTGCGTGTTGGGTACAGGTCTTACCCTGCACGTATGGAGACCCCAACAACCATCCATCGAGGCCGTATGCCGGGCGAACCCCTGCTCCGGGCACGGTCATGGACGTAGGTACCAGCCTTGTGCAAGCGTACCTGCACGTGAACGGCTATTTCACGGCCGCCGACTACCCGCTGGTCGAGTCTGGGCGTGACCAAACGCCGCGTACCCTCACCGACATAGACCTGTTGGCGGTGCGCTTCGGCCGCGCTGACAACAATCCCGCCGGTCCGCGTGAACGTCACCCACGGGTGACAGGACCCGTGTCAATCGACGTAGATCCGGCCCTGGGTGCCTCGCCTGAACGAACCGACATGATTGTCGCGGAGGTTAAGCAAGGCCGGGCGCAGGTCAACCCTGGCGCGCGCAACCGACAGGCCTTGGCCGCCGCGATCGCCCAGTTCGGATGCTGTGCACCGCAGGAGGCACCGGGCATGGTGAAGACGCTGCTGCAACGCGGGCGAGCGCAGGGGGTCGATGACCACATGGTGCGGATGGTGTTGTTTGCCTCCAGCGGCGAACGGGCACCCCGCGGGTGGCATTGGGTGCACCTCGATCACGTCTTTCGCTTTCTCGATGATTACCTGCGTCGCGAGCAAACCCGTTTGGGCCACGTGGATCTGCACGATCCCGCGCTCGCGTGGCTTGCGTTGTTGCACAAATGTCAGCTCACGCTGGCCGATGAGAGGACGTCGACATGATTCGACCCGAAACGGGCGCCCCGGGGCGCGAAGAATCCACCTTAGTCGCGCGACCCATGGGTATCGACACCTACCAGGAACCGGTGGTGTACATGCGGGCGGATTGCCCAGTCTGCCGATCAGAAGGGTTTGAAGCGCACTCGCGGGTCAGCGTGAGTGTCAACGGCGTAACGATCATCGCCACGCTAAACGTTGTTCACGGTGAGCTGTTGGCGCACGGGGAAGTGGGTTTATCGGAGGTTGCCTGGGTGCTGCTCGACGTCAAAAACCCGGCGCCGGTCGTTCTGTCTCATACAGATCCGGTGGAATCCTTCCGGCACGTCCGCGCAAAACTATTTGGTAACGAGTTGGAAGCTGCGTCGCTTGAGGCCATCGTCAATGACATTGCAGCGTGGCGCTATAGCGATGTCCAGCTGAGCGCCTTTATTGCGAGTTGCGTGGGTGCGCGGATGAACCTGGATGAAGTCGTTGCGCTCACACGCGCGATGGTGGAGGCTGGTGAGCAGCTCGAATGGTCGCTGCCGGTGGTGTTTGATAAACACTGTGTGGGCGGACTCCCGGGTAATCGCACCACCCCGATTGTGGTGGCCATTGTCACCGCGTGCGGGGCCGTCATGCCCAAAACCTCCTCGCGCGCCATTACCTCACCGGCTGGCACCGCAGATACCATGGAGACCCTAACCCGGGTCGACTTGTCACTCACCGAAATGCGCGATGTCGTCGAACAGGAGGGTGGGTGTCTGGTGTGGGGCGGTGCGGTGGCTTTGAGTCCGGCCGATGATGTGTTGATTCGTGTAGAGCGCGCCTTGGATGTCGACAGTGAAGCGCAGCTGGTGGCGTCAGTGCTGTCGAAGAAGATTGCAGCAGGGTCCACCCACACGGTTATCGATATCCCCATGGGTCCAACGGCCAAGGTCCGCGACGGTGAGACCGCAGAGCGACTGTCACAGTTGCTACGGCACACCGGTACCGCATTGGGCTTGGGCGTCGAGGTCGTGGTCACCGATGGACGGCAGCCGGTCGGGCGGGGTATCGGTCCGGCATTGGAGGCACGCGATGTGCTGGCTGTGCTGCAGGGCGATGACGAGGCGCCCGCGGATTTGCGCGCCCGGTCGGTGCAGCTCGCTGCGACCATCCTTGAGTTGAGCGGCCGTGCCCATGTGGGCGACGGTCAGCGTGTGGCCGAGCGGGCACTGGACGACGGTCGCGCCTGGAAGAAGTTTCAGGCGATATGCGATGCGCAGGGTGGACTGCAGGTGCCGCCGAAGGCACGCCACCAGCACCGTGTGCTCGCGGTTCGAAGCGGACGGATTGTTGACATTGATAATCGACGATTGGCCAAGGTAGCAAAACTGGCAGGGGCGCCCGCGTCACCGGCCGCCGGTGTGGATTTGCATGTGCGACTGGGCGATGTTGTCGATGCCGAGATGCCGGTGATGACCGTGCACGCCGAAGCACCGGGTGAGCTCGCGTATGCGCTCAGCTATTTGGAGCGACACGACGATCTGATCCGTATCGCTCCGAGCGGAGATGCACCTTGACCGGCATGGTCTTTAGCTTACCGGGCCACGAGGGGCTCGGGGCGCGTTTGGCGGCGGCGTTAGGTGCCCCCGAAGGGGCATTGACCCTGCGCGAGTTTCCGGACGGTGAAACTTACGTTCGCGGTGAGACTCGTTGTGATGGTCAGGATGCAATCATTGCGGCGAATTTGTTTCGCCCCAATGCTCAAGTGTTGCCGCTTGTGTTCGCTGCGCGCGCGACGCGTGTGCTCGGGGCCCGACGGGTGGTGTTGGTGACGCCCTATTTACCCTATATGCGTCAGGATGCGCGGTTTCAACCCGGTGAGGTCATTACCTCACGCCTGTTTGCGCAACTGTTGAGCGATACGTTTGACGGACTTGTGACGATCGACCCGCATCTGCATCGCTACACGACGCTAGAAGAAATCTACACGATACCAACCCGTGTCGAGCATGCGGCTCCCGCTGTTGCCGGCTGGATCTACAGCCACGTCAACCGGCCTCTGATTGTGGGTCCGGACAGCGAAAGCGAGCAGTGGGTTCGCGAGGTGGCGGACATGGCGAGAGCACCCTACATTATACTGTCGAAGACGCGTCGGGGTGATCGCGATGTCGAGATTACGGTGCCTGAGCTTGCGCCATGGCGCGCGCACACGCCGGTGCTGGTCGATGACATCATCTCCACTGCGCGCACGATGATCGAGACGCTGGCGCACCTGGCGGAGGCGGGCGACCAACGACCCGTGTGTGTAGGCGTGCATGCCGTGTTTGCCGGCGACGCTTACGAGGCGCTCCAAAACGCAGGCGCATCGGACGTGGTGACCTGTGACACCGTCGCGCATCCAAGCAACCGCATCGCCTTAACCGACGTGTTGGCGGATGGCGTCTGCGGTTTGCTCAACGCCGAGGTTGGCAAGGTTGAATGATAGGAGGCGAGATGGACTGGCTGGGTAGCAACGCATTTTTCGTGATTATTTTGCTGTTGTGTATCGGCATGCATTTCTTTCACGGTCACGGTGGGCACGACGATGAAGATGGTCCTGACAAATCCTGAGGAGGCGACATGTTGAATTGGAAAGTGGTGTGTTGGTCACTCGCCTGCTGGGCGGCCGTGTCGTTTGTGGTGTGCGTGCTGTGGGGGCTCGTCACACCGGAGGCGTTGCACATGCATGCGTTTCTCGAACAAATTCTGCCAGCATTCAAGTGGCTGACCTGGTGGGGATTTCTGCTGGGCTTGATAGAGAGCTTTCTCTACGGCTTTTATGCCGGTCTTGTGTTTGTGCCGATTCACAACTTCTTCGCGCGCCGTTGGCCGAGCGATCGCTAAGTGCCTACCAACCATGACCATCATCTCCTGACCGTCAATGCCGGTAGTTCGTCACTGCGTCTGTCGACGTATACCTTGGCCGATGATCCCCACTGCGTCTCTGCGGCGCAATTGTCACCTGCGCCGGCACCCGAGCCAGACGTCTTGCGTGAGTACATTGATCGCCACGCGCTACCGAGACCGAAACTGATCGTGCATCGCGTTGTGCATGGGGGCGAGCGATTGCGGTCGCCCGGATGGGTAGATGGCGCGGTGGAGGCAGAGATTGATCGCCTTAAAGCGTTGGCGCCACTACACAATGGCGTGGCGTTGCAATGGATCCGCGCCGCGCGGGATGCGTTTGCCGAAGTGCCGAACGCGGCCTGCTACGACACGGGATTTTATGCGGACTTACCCGCGGTCGCATCGCATTACGCGGTGCCGCTCGAAATGCGTAAGCAGTATGGGCTGCGTCGCTACGGGTTCCACGGCCTGGCACATCAATCCATGCTTACCAGCCTGCGGGCGGCGGGTGATCACGATACACGACGGCGCATCATCTCGTTGCAGCTCGGGGCGGGCTGTTCGATCACCGCCACAGATCACGGTTGGCCGGTAGAGACCTCCATGGGGTTTTCGCCCCTCGAGGGATTGGTGATGGCGACCCGATGTGGAGACCTCGATCCGGCGGCGGTCTTATACCTGATGGACGAAGCGGGATTCAGTCCCGCCGAACTGGGGTGGATCTTGAATGAGTCGTCCGGTCTGCGCGGCATTTCCGGTCAGTCTGAAGACATGCAGGCGTTACTCGACAGCGGCACTGAAGCTGCGGAGTTGGCGATTGGGGTTTTCTGTCACCGGGTTCGACATTACCTGGGCGCGTATCTGGGCGTGTTGGGCGGGGCAGACGCCATCCTGTTCGGCGGCGGTATTGGCGAGAACGCGCCCGAGATTCGCGCTCGAATATTGGATCAGTTCGATTGGGCAGGCATTGGGTTGGATCGGTCGCGAAACGAAT
>CAZCOX010000119.1:0-9907 GCA_964500115.1 uncultured Rhodobacterales bacterium | reverse complement strand
CAGCACGTCCATCGCGCCCGCATCAACCTGCGTTTTGGAGTAGTCGAACAACATATCGAGCGCTGTCAGGCTAAAATTCTCTGCCCGGTTCTGGTCCGCCTCGAACATCCCAAGGATCGATCGATCCGCACCACTTTGCGCGGCCTGTTTCAATGCATCCCACATAACTTTACTCCGCCCAGTGTACTTGCGCGCCACTCAGCACCGCATTGATCGGCGCATCCTTTGGCGATTTGCCGCGTGCGTTGTTCAACGCATCGCGCTTTTCGTCGCCAAAGATCAGAACATGTTTGCGGATCGCATCATTCAGCACCCGCGCGCTCAGTGTGATCCGCGGCTCCGGCGCACCTGGCGCGCGCATCGGCAAAAGGATTGGCGCATCCGAGGCAAGTGCCGCGTCAAGCTTGTCCGCTCCGGGAAAAATCGACGCGGTGTGCATATCCGCCCCCATGCCCAGAAGTACCACCGCCAAAGGCAATTCTCCGGAAATCTGCGCCTCGATCTCGGCCAGAACCTCTTCGGGTTCATGCGCCGGCGCATAGAGCGGCAACATGCGCGCCGCCGCAGCGCGGTCGACCAATAGCCGCTCCCGGATAAGCCGCGTGTTGGAGCGCGGGCTGTCCTCGGGCACCCAGCGTTCGTCCGTCAGCATCACGTCCACACGGCTCCAATCCAGATCGGCAGCGCAAAGATCATCAAAGATCGGTCCCGGTGACGTACCGCCGGGAACCGCCAGAACAACCCGGTCCTCATGTTGCAACTGTGTCCGCAAATCCCCGGCCAGCTTGTTTGCCAGATCCATCGCCAGCATTTCGCGGTCCGGATAGGTTTGCAGGTCGTATGTCATGCCTTGATCTCCCGCCAGGCGCGGCCTTCGCGCTTCATCAGCATATCCGCATCCAGCGGGCCCGCGCTACCCGGCTCATATTCCTTGGGCACATCATGGCGCGCCTGCCAGCCTTCGATCAATGGGTCAGTCCAAGCCCAAGCTGCCTCAACTTCATCACCACGCATAAAGAGCGTCTGGTTGCCCCGGATCACATCCATAATCAGCCGTTCGTACGCATCAGGCGCTTCTTCCGCATCCGGCCCCATATGTTCAGCAAAGCTCATGTCGAGCGGCACATCCATCATGCGCATGCCCCCTGGCCCCGGCTCTTTAATCGTCACGTCAAGCGTCATGCCCTCGTTCGGCTGCAACCGGATGGCCAGAACATTGCGGTGATGCCCGGCTTCTGCGCCAAAGATCGAATGCGGCGCATCTTTAAAGACCACAGCAATCTCGGACGCGCGCGCCTTGAGCCGCTTGCCCGTACGCAGATAAAACGGCGTGCCCGCCCAGCGCCAGTTCGAGATATGGCAGCGCATGGCAATAAAGCTTTCGGTGCGCGATTTGGGGTCTTCGACATCTTCTCGATATCCCGGCTCATCGCCGTCCGCGCTATACTGCCCGCGCACGATGTGGTGCCAGTCGACCGGCTCCAGCGCGCGAATGACCTTGAGCTTTTCGTCACGCACCGCGTCAGGCTCGAACTTCGCAGGCGGCTCCATCGCAATGAGGCACAAAAGCTGCATCAGGTGGTTCTGTACCATATCGCGCATTGCGCCGGATTTGTCATAGTAACCGCCACGCCCGCCGACGCCGACGGTTTCGGCAACCGTGATCTGGATGTGGTCGACATATTGCGAATTCCACAGTGGCTCGAACAGCATGTTTCCAAACCGCACGGCCATCAGGTTTTGAACCGTCTCTTTGCCTAGATAGTGGTCGATTCGGTAAATCTGGCTTTCATCGAAATGCTGCGCCAGCGTCGCGTTCAGCGCCTTGGCTGTGGCAAGGTCATGCCCAAACGGCTTTTCCACAACGATCCGACTGTCCGGCGTGGCCATGCCAAAACGGTGCAACCGTTCGGCCAAATCCCCAAAAAGCGACGGTCCCACCGAGAAATAGAATGCCCGCACATAGCCATCGCGCAGCTTGGTGCCCAACTCTTCCCAACCGCCATCGCCCTTGGCATCGGTCTTTACGTAATGGATGCAATCCAGAAACGCCGCCAGCTGGTCGGCCTTTTTTGCCTCGCTGCCACCGAATTCCGCAATCGCGTCCGACACCATCTCGCGGTACTCCGCGTCCGACATCTCGCCGCGCGCCGCACCGATGATCTGCGACCCCTCTGGCATCTGCCCGGAACAGAACCGGCGGAAGAGCCCCGGCAAAATCTTGCGCCGTGCAAGATCGCCCGTCCCTCCAAAGATGGTCAGATCAAAGGGGTCAACCGGAATAACGCGCGAGACCATTGCGTTTCCTTTCGATTCTACGAGTTCCGACGCCTTGTTAGCGCTAACTGAGGATATGTAAACGTCTGATACACAAACAACCCGGCAGCTGTCACCTATTCCAGACGCATCTGCCTATCATGGCGGCAATCCCCCGCCCGACCTGCGGATCATGCTTGAACCCTGCCGACCCGCGTGTCACGACGCCACCAAACGACGGAGGTTTCATGGCAGCGCGCAAGATCATCATCGACACCGATCCCGGCCAGGACGACGCGGTTGCGATCCTCCTCGCCTTGGCCTCTCCCGACGAAATTGATGTGCTGGGCATCACGGCGGTGGCGGGCAACGTGCCACTGGCACTGACCCAGAAAAATGCGCGGATCGTCTGCGAACTGGCCGGCAAACCAATGACCAGGGTGTTCTCAGGCTGCGACGCACCGCTGAAGCGCAAGCTGGTTACGGCAGAACATGTGCATGGCAAAACGGGTCTCGACGGCCCAACCCTGCCCGACCCGACCATGCCCTTGCAGGACAAACACGCGGTGGATTTCATCATCGACACGCTGCGCGCCGAGCCGGAGGGCACCGTGACGCTCTGCCCGCTTGGCCCGCTCACCAATATCGCAACCGCACTGGAACGCGCGCCGGATATCGCGCCCCGTATTCAGGAAATCGTCCTGATGGGCGGTGCTTATTTCGAGGTGGGCAACATCACGCCGGCAGCCGAATTCAACATCTACGTCGATCCCGAAGCGGCCAAGATCGTCTTTGCCTGCGGCGCGCCGATCACGGTCATGCCGCTCGACGTCACCCACAAAGCGCTGGTCACCAAACCGCGCAACGACGCGTTCCGTGCGATTGGAACACCTGTTGGTATCGCCGTGGCCGAAATGACCGATTTCTTTGAACGGTTCGACCGCGAAAAATACGGCAGCGATGGCGCGCCGTTGCATGACCCCTGTGTTACAGCCTACCTGATCGACCCCGATCTCTTCACCGGACGGCACATCAATGTCGAGATCGAAACGGGCTCTGACCTGACCCTGGGCATGACCGTCGCCGACTGGTGGGGCGTGACCGACCGACCCGCCAACGCCACCTTTATGGGTGACATCGATGCCGACGGGTTTTTCACGCTCCTGACGGATCGGCTGGCCCGGTTATGAAATCCCTGCACCTCGCCACGCCGGACGACGCAGACAAACTCTTGCCACTGGTCGCGGCATTCCACGAACACGAAGGGTTCGGCACTGACGCAGATCACCAACGCGCGGCAATCCTGCCACTGCTTGAAGGCAGCCCGCATGGCGCGATCTGGTTGATCGGCCCGCGCCGCGCGCCGGTTGGGTACGTTGCAGTCTCGTTCGGCTGGTCTGTTGAGTTCGGCGGGCTTGACGCGATGGTGGACGAGCTCTTTGTGCGCTCCGCCGTGCGCAAAAGGGGCATGGGGGCGGATGCTTTGAACCATCTCGCGATGGCGTTGAAAGAGGCGGGCATCCACGCCATGCATCTTGAAGCGAGCCGAGACAATGACGCGTTGCAGCGCTTTTACGCCCGCGCCCGGTTCAAACCGCGCGACGGCTACGTGCTGATGTCGCGGGTTCTGTAGTGCGGGATTTTCTTTGACGAAAGAAAATCGCAAATGCGTCGACGCATTTGCCGCCTCTGGCGACCTGCGCGCGCGGGCCTTATATCAGCGACATGACCCTGCACATCCCTTTTGACAACAGCTACGCGTCTTTGCCCGATGGGTTTTACGCCCGGATCAACCCGACGCCCGTCGCGACACCTGAGTTAGTCGCTTTCAACGACACTCTGGCGGAGACTTTGGGGATCAAGACAACGGCGGAGGACGAGACCGCGCAAGTCTTTGCGGGCAATATGATCCCCGACGGGGCCAGCCCACTTGCGCAGCTTTATGCAGGCCATCAGTTCGGTCAGTACAACCCACAACTTGGCGATGGGCGCGCGGTGCTCTTGGGTGAAACGATCGGGCGCGATGGCGTGCGGCGTGATATCCAGCTCAAAGGCTCTGGCCAGACGCCGTTTTCCCGCATGGGCGACGGGCGCGCATGGCTTGGCCCTGTCCTGCGCGAATACGTGGTCAGCGAGGCGATGCACGCGCTTGGCGTGCCCACAACCCGCGCGCTGGCGGCGGTGCGCACGGGCGAACAGGTCTACCGCGAACGCCCCCTGCCCGGAGCCGTCCTGACTCGCGTCGCGCAAAGCCACATCCGGGTCGGCACCTTTCAGGTCTTCGCGGCCCGCGGCGACGTCCCTGCGTTACAAACTCTGTTCGACTACGCGGTGGACCGCCACTACCCCGACGCGACCGACCCCGCTGCGTTCCTGCAAGCCGTCATGCAAAAACAGGCCGCTCTTGTCGCACATTGGCTCAGCATCGGGTTCATCCACGGGGTGATGAACACCGACAATTGCAGCATTGCGGGTGAGACCATCGATTACGGCCCTTGCGCCTTCCTTGACAGTTACCACCCGCAGACAGTGTTCTCTTCCATCGATCACATGGGCCGTTACGCCTATGCCGCGCAGGCCGACATCATCGTGTGGAACATGGCCCAACTGGCCACCGCCCTCCTGCAACTTATGCCCGACCCGGAGGCAGCGGTCGAACCCTTCACCGCCCAAATCCACGCCATGCCACAAATGATCCGCGATGAATGGCTGGCCCGGTTCGCGGCAAAGATCGGCCTGACCAACCCAACGCAAGACGATGCCGCCCTGATCACAGAGCTTTTGGGCTTCATGCAAGAGGCTCAGGCCGACTTCACCAATACGTTCCGCGGCCTCAGTGACGGCAGCTCTGTCGATCTGCTCACATCGCAACCGGGTTTTGACGCGTGGCACGCCACGTGGCAAACGCGGCTCTCTGACGAAGACGATCCGCATGCGGTGATGGATGCCGCGAATCCAGTCCTCATCCCCCGAAATCACCGGATCGAAGAAATGATCACCGCCGCTGTCGCAGGTGACGACAGCCTGTTCCATCGCCTGAACGGAGCCTACGCCGCGCCGTTTACGCCTGATGCGGCCACGGCCGACCTGCGTTTGCCGCCGACCCCTGCCGAAGTTGTGCCCGCCACCTTTTGCGGCACATGACCCCACGCTCCGCTTCGCGCGTGCCCAAGCAAACATTCGCCTCACGCCAGCGAATCTGTCATCGTACCCGTCACCAACAGTTGGAGAAGAGTACATGAGCCTCATGGGAACACTGGCGAAAGTCGCCATCGGATATGCAGCCGCGCGCGGCGTGGATCATTTTGCTGGCGGTAAAGGCCTGGGCGGTCTCATGGGCGGCGCGCAAGTCCCCGGCGACGGCAACAACCCGCTGTCGCAGATTCAGGCGCAGATGGGTCAGATGATGGGTGGTGCCGGTGGCGACAACCCGCTCGCTGGCATCATGGAAAAGCTGCAATCAGGCGGGCTGGACCTGTCGGCGATGATGGGGGGCGGTGCCGCCTCCTCGGGCGATGACAAAGGCGGGCTGCTGTCTTCGCTTGGCGGCGGTCAGGGCGCAGGCCTTGCCGGAATTTTGGCCGCAGCCGGCGGTATAGCCGCTGCTGGCGGCAAAAACATGGGCGGCATGCTCGATCAATTCGCCAAATCCGGCGCGTCGGCCCCGGGCGCCGAGGAAACCGCAGCGCTCATGCTGCGCGCGATGATCCAGGCGGCGAAATCTGACGGCGGCATTGACGAGGCGGAGCGCGCCAAAATTCTCGACACGGTTGGCGACGATGCAGATGCCGAAGACATCGCGTTCATTCAGGAACAACTGGCCGCCGATATCGATGTCGAAGGGCTCGCCAATGACACACCAACCCCACTGCGCGCGCAGGTTTATTCCGCGTCGCTGATGACCATCAGGCTCGATACGCAACCAGAAGCGCAGTACCTTGACGCGCTCGCGCGGGCCATGGGGCTGGACCAGAATACGGTCAACGCGCTTCACATGCAGATGGGCGTTCAGCCACTTTACAGCTAAAGCGCGGCCTACCTTTCCGTGAAAGGTCTGATCCTTGCAGGTCTGGGTGTGCTCATCCTGACCCCCGATGCCCTGCTGATCCGTCTGTCCGGCCTTGATGCAGCGCCTTTGGTGGCCTGGCGCGGGCTGTCCATGGGCACGCTGTTCCTGATCGCGTCAATCGTGGTCGGAGACATTCGCCACGCCCCCCGGCTGATGTGCGGCGCAGGCATTGCGCTGATCCTTGGGCAGACCTTGAACGCCGCGCTCTTTTCGACGGCCATCACACTGGCACCGGTCGCGCTGGTTCTGATCGCGGTTGCCACCGTACCGATTTGCGCCGCACTTTGGTCGTGGGTGCTCTACCGGCAACCCACCGGCAAAGCGACCTGGATCACAATCGCCATCGTCTTTGCCGCCATCAGCTATGCCATGACCGGCAAATCAGACCTGGCATTTTCCGCCACAGCCTCCATCGGCGTCTTGTGTGGATTGGGTGTCGCGCTCAGCCTGTCGCTCAGCTTCACCATCCTGCGACACAATCCGGACCTGCCGATGCTCAGCGCGGTTGGCATCGGCGCTTTGCTTGCCGGGATCGGGGCCCTAAGCCTGACCACCCCCACCGCAATGACACAAGGCACCACGTGGGCCATTGCCACGGCAAGCCTCTTTGTTTTGCCGCTGTCCTTTTACCTGATGTCCGCAGCCTCGCGGCACACAGCACCTGTCAATGTCAGCCTTATCCTGCTTTTGGAAACCGTCCTTGGCCCCATCTGGGTCTGGGTGGTTTTGGACGAAACCCCCGCCCCTGCCATTCTGATCGGCGGCGTGATCGTGGTCGGCACGCTTGCGACCTATCTTTTGCATCTGCGCCGAACCGCTTGAAAAAAGCGCGCCCGACTTATGGCCTTGCCCGCTTCCATTGGATAAACCATCGCCACCGACGACTTGGGGACTGCGATGTCTGATACCATCCTCGCCCGTTGCGAAGCCAAAGGGCTGCGCCTGACCGAACAGCGCCGCGTGATTGCACACGTGCTGGAGGATGCAACAGACCATCCGGACGTCGAAGACCTATATAACCGCGCCTCAGCCGTGGACCCGAATATCTCTATCGCGACGGTCTACCGAACAGTGAAACTCTTCGAAAAGGCGGGCATTCTCGAAAAAGTCGATTTCGGCGATGGCCGCGCGCGCTACGAGGATGCCGAACGCGATCACCACGATCACCTGATCGATCTGAGCACCGGCAAAGTGATCGAATTTGTCGATCCCGAGATCGAAGCGCTGCAGGAAAAGATTGCGGCCAAGCTTGGCTACACGCTCAAGGGGCACAAGCTCGAACTCTACGGCGTTCCGGCCAAGAAATGACCTCTACATCATGTGCGCAGCGGGCGACTGTTCGGTGAAAACCCGGATGTAATCCCCGGGCGATGAGCCTGCCCAGGCGACCCACAGTCTGTGCGGATCCTCTTCGTCAATCCAGACGTAATCCCCTTGCTCCAACCCACGCAGATCGGTGCTCAGATACGTTACTTTGGTGTTCGCGAGGTAATCCGTGGCCGCCATGGTGCCCTGAAACGCCGCCACACCGAGAATGGGCGCGTCGAAATAGACATAGCCGATGTGCGTGCCAGACAGACTGTCGAAAAACACGTAATGACTGGCCACAACCGTGGCCGCCGCGATAACGCCGTTCACACCACCGATATCGACCCGAACCGGTTCAACCAAAGTGATGTTCTGATCTTCGTCAAAGGCATACAGATTATCGTCATTAAACGTGTCATAGCCCACGGCGAAAGGAATATCGGGATCAAGCTTGACGAAGGTGCCAGCTCCCGTCTGCTGCAATATCGCGCCATCAATAACCGTCGCGGCCGCCGAGTGCGCCATGAAAACACAAGCAATTCCAGTCAGAATTCGTTTCACGCAATATCTTTCAAAACAACGCTGCCGTCAGACCTAAAACAGTTTCGCCGAACCACCTATCCGTTCCGCATCACAAATCCGCCATCACCGAACTCGGTCAAAGCCAAATGCCTCTGGTCATCGGCCCCGAACCGGCCTAGCTGCTTGTCCATGCAAAACCTCAAAGGCATCTTCCTTATGATCCTCGCAATGGCCGGGTTCGCCCTCGGCGACACGGGGATCAAAGCGTTGTCGGAAACGATGTCTCTGAGTTTGATCATTCTGATCCTCGGTGCCTCTGGCACGGTTGTCTTCGCCACGATTTCGCGTCTGGCTGGAGAGCCGATCTGGTCGCGCGAGATGCTGAACCCAACGGTTCTGATCCGCGGGGTTGCCGAAATCGTTGCCAGCCTGTTTATGGTCAACGCGCTGGCGCTCACACCGTTGTCGCTTGTGACGACCGTGACCCAAGCCGGACCGTTGGTTGTAGTGATCGGCGCTGTGATCTTTTTCGACGAACAGGTCGGCTGGCGCCGCTGGGTCGCGATTTTTGTTGGGCTCACCGGTGTGCTGATCGTCCTGCGCCCGGGCACCGAAGGGTTCGACCCGCTGGCGCTCTTGGCCGTGGGCGCAATGGCATCACTGGCGGCCCGCGACCTCGCCACACGGGCAACACCGAAAACCCTGTCGAACATTCAACTTGGAACCGTCGGTTTCGCCTCGTTCATTCTAGCGGCCCTCGTACTGGCAACCTTCACCGATCCATGGACGATGCCGCAGATGTCGCAGTCCGGCTATATCGCGCTGGCGATCCTGCCGACCTTTGTGGCCTACTACGCCATCACCACAGCCACCCGCATCGCTGAGATCTCTGTCGTTGCACCATTTCGCTACGCCCGACTGCTGTTTGGGGTGCTTTTAGGCATCTTGTTCTTCGGTGAAACGCTCGACGCCTACATGCTGGTCGGTGGCGCATTGGTTGTCGGGTCTGGCGTCTACACCGTGCTCCGCGAACACCGGATGCGGCAACGTGCGCCTGCGTGATCGCCGTTAGCGGTAACATGCGCAGTTTACATTACGACACCCCCTGCTATACCGCCGCCAATCGTAGCGGCTAGCAGGAGCTTGGACCAATGAGCACCATCATCGACATTTTCGCCCGTGAAATCCTCGACAGCCGGGGCAACCCGACCGTTGAAGTGGATGTCACCCTCGAAGACGGCACCATTGGCCGCGCCGCTGTGCCCTCGGGCGCTTCCACCGGCGCTTACGAAGCGGTTGAAAAGCGCGATGGCGACAAATCCCGCTATATGGGCAAAGGTGTGCTTGAGGCGGTTGCGGCCGTAAATGGCGAAATTGCCGAAGACATCGTCGGCATGGACGCCACCGAACAGGTCAGCATCGATAACGCGATGATCGAACTCGACGGCACCGACAACAAAGGCCGCCTGGGTGCCAATGCCATCCTCGGCGTCAGCCTCGCCGCTGCCAAAGCCGCCGCCGATTTCTCTGCCCAGCCACTCTACCGCTATGTCGGCGGAACCTCCGCGCGCGTTCTGCCCGTGCCCATGATGAACATCATCAGTGGCGGCGACCATTCCGACAACCCGATCGACGGTCTCACCTGCGGCCGTCGACATGATCACTGGAATCGACGATTCACTCCGTAAGCGACGCAATACCGACAGGCCGTCTTCGCCCGGCATGTTAATATCGAGAATGATCAGTTGAATG
>CAZCOX010000118.1:0-10054 GCA_964500115.1 uncultured Rhodobacterales bacterium | reverse complement strand
TGCGTCAATCTCGGGCACTGACGTTACTGTGCCGCCATGACCGCCGCCGCCATTATTGCCGCCGCCACCAAAATGAATTCTCCAATTAGACCACCACATGTCAGTCTCCTTCCGTACGATAGTGATCGTATAGACCCGGTTGCGCGGGTTCACCAAGCACTATCTACGAACCGTTTCCCAAGCAGCAACAGTCGAAACGCTTGCCCCGAAAAGGCCGCAATTCCTGCCCAATTTCTGCCCAATTATTCGGCAGCGCGGATTGGTGGGGTGCCGTCATTAGCCTGTGTGCGCTGCAAGACGCGTTTCAGATCGTTGAGATTCGGTGCGCCCGTTTGCGCTTCTTCGTCTTCCGCAACGCGTTGATCATCATCGTCCCACAGGATGGTTGGTGACTTTACCTTCTTGGCTGCGCGCTGCAGTGCCCAGTCGCGACCGGCCTTGCTGTAGCGACCACCGCCAACGCGGGCGAGCAGGCGGAAGATCCACAACGCATAGGTCGTGAACCAAACCCGCAGCGCCAGCATCGAGGGTGTAAAGACGAGCGTCAGAACTGTCGCGATGCCGAGACCAAAGACCACAGCCGTTGCCAATTGCTTCCACCAGAGGGCGGTTGGGCTATCGATCGAATAGCCGCCGGCAAAGAAATCTAGGCTCAGGCCAAACATCATCGGCGCAAGACCGGCCATCGTTGTGATGGTTGTCAGCAGAACCGGACGGATGCGATCTTCGGCCGTGCGCACAATCGCCTCGATCCGCGGCATGTAGCGCGCGTATTCCTGATAGGTGTCGATCAGAACAATGTTGTTGTTCACCACAATCCCGGCGAGGGCCACAATACCTGTCCCGGTCATGATGATCGAGAAGGTCTGATCCATGACCAACATACCGATCAGCACACCGGTTGTGGACAGCACCACCGCCAGCAGGACCAGCATCGCATTGTAGAAACTGTTGAACTGCGCCAGCAGGATGATGAACATCAGACCCAGAGCGGCGGCAAAAGCGCTGCTGAGGAACGCCTGGCTTTCCGCCTGTTCCTCCTGATCGCCGGTCCATTCCCAATCGATGCCCGGCTGCGGGTTGGCATCCAGCCACGCAGTAAGTTCGGCGATGCGCTCGTTCGGGTTGATCGGGATAACTCGTGCTCCGTCATCGAGCGCCGATTGCACAGCTGATGTGGAAATGTCACTTGCCGGATCAAACAGCGTGTACTTCGTGTCGCCCTGCACAATTGACCCATCTGTGCTTTCCTGCAGAACCGCGACGGTCTCGTCGGTTCCGTTTGGCCCTGCTTCGACAACCTTAATCAGACCGGGCAGTACGTCTGCCTTCACATCAAAGTACCGTTTCTGATCCACACGGTTGATCTCGGCCAGCTTTTCGACCGGCTTGCGGGTGATGAAGTTGGACAGCGGAACCAGCCCGTCTGCCGTGCGCACCTTGAGTGTGTCGAGCGTGGACAGGAACCGGTCTTCCTCGGGCAGGCGCACACGAATTTCGATCTCTTCGTCCGAGCTGTCGACCCGCATCGTGTCGAGCAGAATGCCGCGCGTCACCAACTGTACCATGGCGCCCACCGCCGCCACGTTTGCGCCATAGCGCCCGGCCTTTTCCACATCCACGTCGATCTGCCAGTCAATGCCGGGCAGGGGGCGGGTGTCTTCGATCTGAATGAGGCCCGGTGTCGCTTCAAACTCCGCCCGAGCTGCCGTGGTCGCCGCCATCAGATCATCCCAGCTGTCGCCCTTCAGGCGCAGGTGCACCGGCTTGCCGGTGGCCGGGCCTTGTGCCAGCTCTTTGACCTCGGTTTGAATGCCGGGAATTTCCGCCAAAGCCAGCGTCAACTCGTCCAGCACCACGTTGCCGTCCAGTTCCTCAACCGTGACGTTGCCGCGCTCCGCCGCGACGGCGGGTCGCTCGTCCCAAGGAATGGTCTCAAACTGGATCTGACCGATCGTGTCTTTCGGAATGGCCGCCCCGCTCGCGTCAGAGTTCAAACCACCTTCACCGGCAAAGGAAAAGGCGGTGATCACGCCGCGATGGGCCAGCACGATTTCTTCTGCTCGCCGCACCAACGCGTCTTTCTCGTCAATGCTCAGGTTGCCGCGCGCGCGGACATAGACCAGCGCCTGTTCCGGTTCGGATTCGACAAAGAATTCCACGCCATTGTTGTTCTGGCCGAAATAGCCAAACACCGAGACAACAAAGAACATCACGGCCCCGATGCTGACCAACGGCATCACAGGGTTGCCCGCGATGAACTTGATGAACCAGCCAAATGGCGTCCGGCGGCGGCGTGCATCGATCTTGTTGCGGCGCCAGCGGATCTCAGCAGCGCCCAGCACAACAGAAGAAGCGACTGCGAAAACGAGGAAAGGCAGGGCACGTAGCACCCACGAAATCACCCCGCCAATCGCGCCGCCGCTTTCGGCGGCACCGTTTACGATGGCGCCCCAGAACGGGATGTAACTCTCTTGCAGCACGATCATCGCACCCACGAAGAGGCCCAACAAAACCACGGACACCATGGCGGCGCGGATGATCCAGGGAAACCGCGCGCGCAGCGCTTCGGTCGCGTTGTCGAGCGTGCGGCTGAACCGACCAGTGACACCACCCATCACAGGCAGATAGACAAGCGCGACCACCAGCGATGCCGACAGAACAAAGATCAACGTCACGGGCAGCATACCCATGAACTCACCCGGAACGCCGGGCCAGAACAGCATCGGCAGAAAGGCGCAAAGCGTCGTGGCGGTGGAACTGACGACGGGCCAGAACATCCGTTTGGCCGCCTCGACATAGGCATGCATCGGGCCAATACCCTGCTTGATGCGTTTGTCGGCGTATTCGACAACCACAATCGCGCCATCCACCAGCATCCCCACCGCAAGGATCAGGCCAAACATCACGATGTTCGAAATGCTGATTCCCATGAGCGCGAGGAACGCGAAACACAGCAGGAACGACGTCGGAATTGCAAACCCGACCAGCAGCGCAGGCCGCGTACCAAGTGCGGCCAAGACCACGATCATAACGAGTGCTACAGCGGTCAGAACCGAGCCTTCGAGCTGCTTCACCATCGAATCCACTTGACGCGACTGGTCGTTCGACGTGCCTGCGTCCACAGCGGCCTGAAGCTCTGGCGGCCAGGAGGTTTTGGCGTCCTCAATGGTGGTTTTGATCAATTCAACCGTGTCGATCAGGTTGAACCCTTTGCGCTTTACAACCTGCAACGCTAGCGTCTTTTCGCCGTTGAACCGGGCGGTGCCATTGCGGTCCTCAAAGGTCAGGTTGATGGTTGCCAGATCACCCAACGTGATCACGCGATCCCCGTTCACCTTGACCGGCAAGTTATAAACATCGCGCTGGTCGTCAAAACTCGACGGGATTTTTACCGCAAAGCTGCCCTGCGTGCCGCGGATTTCGCCCGCCGCAATCAGTTGGTTGTTGTTCTGAACAACGCTGATCAGCTCGTCGGCGGTCACGTTGTAGCTTTCAAGCTTCAACGGGTCGATCACCACCTCAAGCATCTCGTCCCGGCTGCCCGCGATCCCGGCCTCCAGCACCGCATCCAGCGACTCAAGACGGTCCTGCAAATCCTTGGCCACCCGCGCCATGGTCCGTTCCGGTACGGGGCCGGTCAGGTTCACGATGATGATCGGGAATTCGGAAAAGTTGATCTCGGTGATCGAGTATTGCTCAGCGCCGGCCGGAAACTTCGATTGCGCCTTGTTCATCGCGTCGCGCACATCGGCCATGACCTGCGTTTTGTCCCAGCCGAACTCAAACTCCAGCGCCACACCCGCATAGCCTTCGGCGGCGGTGCCGGACAGGGTCTTCAGCCCATCCAGATCGGCCAGTTCGGTTTCCATCGGCTTGACCAGCAACGTCTCGCTGTCCGCAGCGGAAATCCCCGGGAAAACGGTCGATACAAACAGCGCCGGGATTTCGATGTCCGGCTCACCCTCTTTCGGCAGCCCCACATAGGCCACCGCACCAATCGTCAAAGACAGCGCGATGAACGCCAGAACCATACGGGCGCGTTCGGCGGCCCAATCGACGATACCGGTCATTGGATGACCTCTTCAAAGCTGGGGGCGACAGGCACGCCGTCGGTCACAAATTCCTGTCCGACGGTGATCACGTCTGCCTGCTCGGGCAAACCCGTCAGATACACACCTTCGGGTGCGTCGCGCAAAATCGTGACCGGCACAAATTGCGCCTTGGACTCCGCATCAATGATCCGAACGCCCAATGTGCCGTCATCGTTCAACGTCAGGGTCGAGGCCGCAAGCACATGTGCCATGACACCCTGCGCCTCGATCAGGATCTCGGCGGTCTGACCATCGCGAATGCTCAGCCCCGGGTTCTCAACCGTCAGTTCAACGCGAAACGTCCGTGTGGTGGAGTCGGCAGACCGCGACAGGAATGTGACTTCACCAAGCACGTCGTCCTTGCCGTTGATCCGCGCCCCGGCCATGGCGCCCACTTCGATACGGTCCACTTCGGTTTCCGGTACGAACCCGACAACCTTGATCTCATCCAGTTGGATCACGGTGGCGCACAGCGCACCGGGTTGCAGCAAACTGCCCAACTCCGCTGTGTCCGACTCCAACAGGCCAGAGAAGGGTGCGGCAATCACAAGCCGGTCGATCTCTGTCTGCGCGCGCTCCACCGCTGCTTCTGCGCTTTCCACGCTGGCTTGCAATGCGTCAAGACCGGCACGCGCCGCTTTCACACCCGCCTCAGACGACACGATGCTCGCCTGCGCGCTTTGCACAGCCGCTTCGGTATTTGCGACGCGGGTCTGGCTGGCAAAGCCATCTTCGCTCAAACGTTTGGCCGCATTGGCATTGATGTTGGCCTCTTGCAGACGCGCCTGCGCCTCAACCAATCGTGCCTCGGCCTCCGGGATGCGTGCCTCAACTTCCGGGCGGCGCGCAATCGCTTCGGCCAAACGCGCTTCGGCTTCGGCCAAAGACGCCGCACTTGTGCCAGGGTCGATCTCGCACATGGGCTGACCGGCCGTCACAAAGCTGCCTTTGCGCAAGGGTTCCGAAATCACTTTGCCGCTGGTTTCTGACAGAACCGAGACCTGGCGCGCTGCTTCGGTTTCGCCGCGCAGCTGCACCTGCGTACCAATCTCGCGCGCAACGGACCGGGTCGCCATCACACGCATGATGCCATCATCTTCGGCCCCAACTGCGTCTGGTTCTGCTTCGCTCTCGACCTCTGCGACGTCATCCGTTGCCTCGGCCGGGGCGCCAGCAGGGCTCAGCTCGTTCACAATCTTGAACAGACGGTCCCGCTCAATCACAACGCCAAACAAGACGGCTGCAACCAAAGCTGCGGTAATAATAGGTACAATGCGCATCAGACGAGCCTCTGTCTGTACAAGTCGAGTTCAATTCGTAGTGCCGAAACTTTTCGAAATCGTGGGCGTCTCAGCGATTAGACCTTATACGGTGAACCGATCAGTTTAGATTACTCACCCCTAGGTGGATTTTCAAGGTGAACTGATCGGTTCATTTTAGAAGGTCAAGCCATTTGTTTACATTAGGTCACGGTTTGCGGGCGTATTGGGGCTAATGCACAGTGCTTGTGCGCTTATCGAAGAGCTTGGCACCCGCGACAGGGCACTGTAAGGAAGCGCCGGGACAGCCGTTCAAACGCAAGCAAAGGGGCGCGCAAGTGAGCAACTCGGACAGTTTCATTGAGGAAGTGACCGAAGAGGTCCGCCGCGACCGGCTTTTTGTGTTGATGAAGCGCTACGGCTGGATCGCCGTCCTTGCCGTGTTGCTGCTCGTCGGTGGCACAGCCTATCGCGAATTTGCGCGCGCCAGCGAACGGGCAAGCGCCGAGGCATTCGGTAACGCGGTTCTCGATGCTTTGGAAAACAACGAGCCCACCGACCGTGTGGCGGCCCTGGACGGGATCGAAGCGCCTTCAGCCGAAGGGGCGGCGGTACTCAACATGCTGATCGCAGCCGAGGAAGCGGCGGGTGACAATGGTGCCGCGGCGGCGCAACGCTTGTCGCAGACCGCAACCAACGGCGATTTGCCAGAGATTTACCGCCAGATCGCCAGCTACAAGGCGCTGACACGCCCCGAAAGCACCATGAGCGCCGATGAACGCCGCGTTGCGTTCGAGGCGATGACGACGCCCGGCGCGCCGCTGCGCCTATTGGCCGAAGAACAACTGGCGCTCTTGGATGTCGAAGCGGGCAACGCCGATGCGGCAGTGACGCGACTAAACGCTATTCTCGTGGATGCCGAAGCGTCTGCGGGCTTGCGCCGACGCGCTTCTCAGTTGATTGTGGCACTGGGCGGCGAGATTGACGGCTCCTGACACAACGCCGGAAGTCTGAAGCGACGCGACAAAAAAGACGAGGGCAGGGCAGTGCAGACAAAACTGATGGTCGCAGGGCTATTGAGCTTTGGCATCTTGGCAGGCTGTGCAGATCGCGAAGTGATCCTGCCGGGCGAGCGGCTTGGCGTTCGGGATATCCTGCAAGACGGCGGCGGCGCGTCCGAGGATTTGCAGAACGTCACCATTGAAGCCAGCATCCCTGCCGCCACCAACAACGCCAACTGGGCGCAAAGCCATGTCAGCCCGTCATCCCGCACAACAAATGCGGCCCTGTCGCAAACACTGACACCTGTGTGGTCGGTGCCAATCGGCCAGGGCGACAAACGCCGTGCCCGGATCATCACCGATCCCGTGGTCGCAGATGGCCGCGTCTTCACCGTCGACAGCGCCGGTCGGGTTTCTGCAACATCGACATCCGGTGAGGCGCTCTGGACGTATAGCCTCGTCCCGCTGCGCGATGACGCCTCGCAAGCGCTGGCCGGTGGCCTCGCCGCAGCCAACGGACGGCTTTATGTGACATCCGGCTTCGGCACGCTGACAGCGCTTGACGCCTCCACCGGAGCCGAAATCTGGACCCAGCGCCTGCAAGCCACAGCCACGGGTGCACCGACTGTGTTCGGCGATCTCGTCTATGTGGTCGCAGGCGACAGCACGGCCTGGGCCATCGAAGCGGATGATGGCCGCGTCCGCTGGCAGGCGGACGGGCTTGGCGATGTCGGCAACGTCGCGGGCGCGGCACCACCGGCGGTGAATGACACCTACGTGGTCTTCTCCTTCGGCAGCGGTGCCGTACAAGGCGCGTTCCGTCAGGGCGGTCTGCGCCTTTGGAGCGCTGATATTGTCGGCGCACGCCGGGGCTTCGCCATCGGGCTGGTCGATGACATCACCGGCTACCCGGTCATCGCGGGCGACACCGTTTACGCCGGCAACCATTCGGGCCGCGTTGTGGCGCTCAACCTCAGCTCTGGCGAGCGGAAATGGACGGCCCGTCACGGTGCGCTTGACCCGGTCTGGGCTGCTGGCAACTCGGTCTACTTCGTGTCCGACCTCAACGAGCTCGTGCGTTTGAACGCCGAAGACGGCACACAAATCTGGTCGGTGGACCTGCCGGGCTACGAGCCGGTGCGCCGCCCACAACGCCGCCGCGACTCGGCCTATTCGAACCACGGCCCCATCATGGCGGGCGGGCGTTTGATTGTTGCCTCCTCCGACGGGTTCCTGCGGTCCTTCGATCCGGCCTCCGGTAATCTGCTCGCGCAAACCGAAATCCGCGGCGGGGCGACAACCCGGCCCATCGTGGCAAACGGCACGCTTTATGTCGTCTCGGGCAATGGTGTTCTGCACGCCTATCGCTGACCCCTTTCGCAGCGAAACGAAATGGGATAGGCGGGCGGCTTGATCTGATCCGGAGCCTTGTGCGCAGATGTCTTTCACGCTCGCCATCGTCGGTCGCCCCAACGTGGGCAAATCGACATTGTTCAACCGTTTGGTCGGCAAACGCCTTGCGCTGGTCGACGACCAGCCGGGCGTCACACGGGACCTGCGCGAGGGTGCCGCGCGTCTGGGCGACCTGCGCTTTACAGTGATCGACACGGCAGGTTTGGAAGAGGCAACCGACGAAAGCCTGCCGGGCCGTATGCGCAAGCTGACGGAACGCGCGGTTGATATGGCCGACATCTGCCTTTTCCTTATTGACGCGCGCACGGGTGTGACGCCAACCGATGAGATGTTCGCTGAAATCCTGCGCAAACGTGCCGATCACGTGATCCTTGGTGCCAACAAAGCCGAAGGCAACGCCGCCGATGCAGGCGTGCTGGAAGCTTACGCTTTGGGTCTGGGCGAACCGCTGCGCCTGTCCGCTGAACATGGCGAAGGCATGCCGGAGCTTTATTCTGTCCTGCAACCGCTTGCCGATGAGTACGAAAAACGGGCAGAGGCGGATGCTCCTGAAACCGAGGTGGATGTCGAAGACGACGACACCGATGGCCCGCGCCCGATCACCGAAGCCAAACCCTTGCAGATCGCTGTGGTGGGCCGCCCCAATGCGGGTAAATCCACGTTGATCAACAAGATCCTCGGTGAAGACCGGCTGCTGACTGGCCCAGAGGCCGGGATCACCCGCGATGCCATCTCCGTCCAGACCCGCTGGGACGGCACGCCGATGCGCATCTTTGACACCGCAGGCATGCGCAAAAAGGCCAAGGTGCAGGAAAAGCTGGAAAAACTGTCTGTCTCTGACGGGTTGCGCGCCGTGAAATTTGCCGAGGTGGTGGTGGTCCTGCTTGATGCGGCAATCCCTTTCGAAAGTCAGGATCTGCGCATCGCCGATCTGGCCGAACGCGAGGGCCGCGCTGTGGTTGTTGCCGTCAACAAGTGGGATGCCGAGGAACACCGACAGGACAAACTACGTGAACTCAAAGAAGCGTTCGAACGCTTGCTCCCGCAACTGCGTGGCGCACCGCTTGTCACCGTATCGGCGCGCACTGGGCGCGGCCTCGACCGGCTACACGCGGCGATCCTCAAGGCACATGACGTTTGGAACCGCCGCGTGACAACGGCGCATCTGAACCGCTGGCTGACCGGCATGCTCGAACAGCACCCGCCGCCCGCACCTCAAGGCAAACGGATCAAGCTGCGATACATGACGCAAGCCAAAACCCGCCCGCCGGGGTTTGTTGTCATGTGTTCGCATCCCGACAAACTTCCCGACAGCTACAAGCGCTATCTGGTCAACGGATTGCGCACCGACTTTGACATGCCGGGCACGCCCATCCGCCTCACCCTGCGCGGGCAGGGCGACAAGAACCCCTACAAGGGCCGCCGCGAAAAGAATGCGGGCGCGTTGAAAAAGCATCTGGGTAAAAATCGCGGTTGACCGAACGCACCGCCCGACACAAGCGAAAATCCTTGCGCGATTGCTAGGCCATTGGTCTTATATGACCAATGGGGCCGGAACCTTAGGGTGACGGGCAAAGAAGGATTTGCCGATGCAGATGACCGATTCCCGCGTGATCGCCGCCAGCCCAGAAGAGGTCTGGAGCGCGATCCTGAATCCGGATGTGCTCAAAGCTTGTGTGCCCGGCTGCCAAGAGTTGAGCGGCAACGCCGATGACGGGTTTGAAGCGACCGTTGTGCAAAAAGTCGGCCCGGTCAAAGCCACGTTTAAAGGGGCGGTCACCGTCTCGAACATCGTCCCGGGCGAGGCGCTGACCCTCACTGGCGAAGGCAAAGGTGGGGCGGCTGGCTTTGCCAAAGGCGGGGCGGATGTCAAATTGATCGTCGTCGAGGATGGCACCGAACTGCACTATGACGTCGAGGCCAAGGTTGGCGGCAAGCTGGCCCAACTGGGCAGCCGCATCATCGACGGCTTCGCCAAGAAAATGGCCGATCAATTTTTTACCAATTTCCAAAACGCCGTCGAAGGCCCGTCTGACGCAGACGCGCCGGATGGAGAGGACGGTGATACCGAGAAAAAGGGCTGGTTCAAAAAGCTCGTCACATAAACGGCAACTTGACCCAGACCAAGCCAGATAAAGTATCCAGCGGGAGGAGATACATGACCAAGGTTTCAATGACGGTGAACGGGAAATCCGTCTCCGGCGAGGTCAAGGGCAACACGCTCTTGTCCGATTTTCTACGCGAGGATTTGCGCCTGACCGGCACCCATGTGGGCTGCGACACCAGC
>CAZCOX010000117.1:0-10123 GCA_964500115.1 uncultured Rhodobacterales bacterium | reverse complement strand
ACGCGACACCCAGTTCAGGACGCGATGATCACCCGTCACGGGTCCCAAGGCGGCTTCTGCCCGCCCGGCTTTGTCGTCTCCATGGCGGTGGCGCACAAAAACGGCGATGCGGCACACGACGATGCGCTGGCCGGCAACCTCTGCCGTTGCACCGGGTACGCGCCGATCATCCGCGCGGCGGAGGCTGCGCAAAGCGCGCCTGTGCCCGAATGGATGGCAGACGCGCCGGGCGGGGCGGAGCCGATTTCGTTGGATGAATTGGCCGCCGATTACGCGGCGCGCCCTGATGCAACGCTGATCGCGGGAGCCACCGATGTCGGATTGTGGGTTACAAAAAACCTGCGCGATTTGGACGACGTGATCTTTCTGAACCGCTGTGCCGGGTTGCAGCAAATAGAGGTCGGAGAGACCGACATCACCTTTGGCGCAGGCGTAACGATGGATCTTGTGCTGGCCACCATCGCCGACAGCCATCCGTCCTACGCCGAGATGATCCGCCGCTATGGCTCGACCCAGGTGCGCGCGGCGGCCACAATCGGCGGCAATATCGCCAACGGCTCACCCATCGGGGACAACCCACCGGCGCTGATCGCCCTTGGGGCAACACTACACCTGCGCAAAGGCGACATGTCGCGATCCCTGCCGATTGAGGATTTCTTCATCGAATACGGCAAGCAGGACCGTGCGCCGGGCGAGTTGGTAACCGGCGTCACCCTGCCCCGCACCTCCGCGCGCTTGCAGGTCTACAAGCTGTCCAAACGGTTCGATCAGGACATTTCCGCCGTTTGCGGTGCGTTCAATATCGAGGTTATTGACGGCACGGTTCAATCCGCCCGCATCGCGTTTGGGGGCATGGCGGGCATTCCGAAACGCGCGTCTGCGGTTGAGACCGCCCTGACAGGCAAAACGTGGTCCGAAGACACCGTCAAAGACGCAATGGCGCAAATGGCTGAAGACTTTGTTCCGCTCAGCGACATGCGCGCCAGTGCCGACTACCGATTGCGGGCCGCGGAAAACATGCTCTTGCGCTACTGGTGTCAGGATCAGGGCTTACTCACCAACGTGCTTGAGGTGATGCCGTGAGTGTCAAACTGGAGGTTTGCAAATGAGCGTCGCCAAGCCCCTGCCCCATGACGCCGCGCGCCTGCATGTGACGGGAAGCGCACGGTATGTCGACGACATTCCAACGCCGCGCGACACGCTGCATCTGGCGTTTGGAATCAGCGCCATCGCCTCTGGCCGCATCACCGAGACCGATCTGAGCGCGGTGCGCAACGCCCCCGGCGTGGTTGGCGTGTGGGAGGCGAAAGATCTGCCCAGCGATTGCGATTGTTCACCGTCCGCCCATGACGAGCCAATGTTGTCGGGGGCCACGATCCACTATCTTGGCCAGCCGATCTTTCTGGTCGCTGCGACCAGCCATCTGGCCGCGCGCAAAGCCGCGCGTCTGGGCAAGATCAGCTATGCCGAGCGCGATGCAATCCTGAGTATCGACGACGCCATGGCCATTGACGCCCGCTTCGAAGACGGCCCGCGCATCTGGGAAAAGGGTGATCCCGGAGAGGCCATCGACACAGCCCCCCATCAGATCAGCGGCCAGATCGAAATGGGCGGGCAAGAGCATTTCTATCTCGAAGGGCAAGCCGCAATGGCGCTGCCGCAAGAGGCTGGCGACATGGTGGTACATGCCTCGACCCAGCACCCGACGGAGATCCAGCACAAGGTGGCGCATGCTCTGCACCTGCCGATGAACGCCGTTCGGGTCGAGACGCGGCGCATGGGCGGCGGCTTTGGCGGAAAGGAAAGTCAGGGCAACGCCTTGGCGATTGCCTGCGCCGTGGTGGCCGCAGCGACCGGTCGGCCCGCCAAGATGCGCTATGATCGCGATGATGACTTCATGATCACCGGCAAGCGCCATGATTTCCGCATCGCCTATCGCGCCGGGTTTGACGAGGCCGGTGCGATTTCCGGTGTCGAGTTTGAGCAATACACCCGCTGCGGCTGGGCGCAGGATCTGTCGATCCCGGTTGCCGACCGCGCGATGTTACATGCGGATAACGCCTATCACCTGCCCAACGTGCGCATCGAAAGTCACCGGCTGAAAACCAACACCCAAAGCGCCACTGCTTTTCGCGGCTTTGGTGGGCCGCAGGGGATGCTTGGGGTTGAGCGGGTGATGGACCACATCGCGCATGATCTTGGGCTGGACCCGGTCGCGGTGCGGCAGGCGAATTACTATGCGGCAAATGTGGATGGGGGCGCTGCCCCCGCCGCCTCCGGCGACTCCCCCGAGGGTATTTTTGAACCAGAGAAGTATAGGGGTGATCTGGCATCCCGCGGCGCGGAAGAGTTGAACGAGGGAACGGGGGCAACGGCCGCTGGTGCGCCGCAAACCACACCTTACGGGCAAGTGGTTGAGGATTTCATTCTTGACGAGATGACCGCGCAATTGCTGGAGACCGGTGACTATGCGGGCCGAAGGCAGGCGATTGCAGACTGGAATGCTGGCAATGACCTGATCAAGAAAGGCATCGCCTTGTCGCCGGTAAAATTCGGGATTTCCTTCACGCTCACGCACCTCAATCAGGCGGGCGCGCTGGTGCATGTGTATCAGGATGGCTCGATCCATATGAACCACGGTGGCACCGAGATGGGGCAAGGCTTGTTCCAGAAGGTGGCGCAGGTGGCGGCGGACCGGTTTGGCGTGCCTTTGGAGATGGTGAAGATCACGGCAACCGACACGGGCAAGGTGCCGAACACGTCGGCGACAGCAGCTTCCTCAGGCTCGGATCTGAATGGCATGGCGGTGAAAGCGGCCTGTGACACGATCCGCGACCGCATGGCAAACCAACTGGCCAGCTTGCACCAATGCGATGCGCGAGACGTGGTCTTTGCACATGGCGACGTCACTGTCGGTGGCGAGACCTACAGTTTCGCGCAGGTGGCCCAGATGAGTTATGAGGCACGGGTCAGCCTGTCGGCGACCGGGTTTTACCGCACACCCAAGCTGAGCTGGGATCGGATCAAGGGTGAAGGCCGCCCGTTTTTCTATTTTGCTTATGGCGCGGCGCTGAGCGAGGTGGCGGTGGATACGCTGACCGGCGAATACCGCATCCTGCGCACCGACATACTGCATGACGCGGGCAGCAGCCTGAACCCGGCTTTGGATATTGGTCAGGTCGAAGGTGGCTTTGTGCAAGGCGCGGGATGGCTTACCACCGAGGAATTGGTGTGGGACGATGCCGGGCGGCTGCGCACGCATGCGCCCTCGACCTACAAGATACCCGCCTGCTCGGACCGGCCAGACGTGTTTAATTTGGCACTTTGGGACGGGCGCAATCGGGAAGACACGATCTATCGCTCCAAAGCGGTGGGCGAGCCACCGTTCATGCTGGGCATGTCGGTGTTCCTTGCCCTGTCCGATGCGGTTGCTGCCTGTGGCGATGCATACCCCGCGCTTGATGCGCCTGCGACGCCGGAACGGGTGCTTGCGGCCATCGAAAGGGTGCGCGATGGCGTTTGATCTGGGCGCAATTCAGGACGCGGTGGCCGAACACGTGCGCGTGGCGCGCGTCGTGATCACCGAGGTGGCCGGGTCGTCACCCCGAGAGGTTGGCGCGTCGATGCTGGTTTGGGATGATGGGCAATCCGGCACGATCGGTGGCGGCGCGTTGGAGTATCAGGCGGCGCAATCCGCGTTCACGCGAGAGGGGTTTTCCAAACACCCGCTGGGGCCAGAGCTGGGCCAGTGTTGCGGCGGGTCGGTGACGTTGCTGACCGAGGCGTACGACGCCGAACGGGTCGCGCGTATTGCCGATGACACGATCATCGCGCGTGGACCGGGCGAGATGCCTTTGGCCGTCGCACGCCTGCTGACCTGCGCGCGCAACCAAGGCGTCGATCTGCGCCCGCGCATGGTGCAGGGCTGGTTTCTTGAACCGGTGGAAACGCCACGCCTGCCGGTCTGGATTTGGGGGGCGGGCCATGTGGGTCGCGCGCTGGTGGATGTGCTGGCCCCGATGCCTGCGATGGAGATCACCTGGGTCGATACAGCGCCGAACCGCTTTCCCGATGCAATCCCCTCGAGCGTCAACGCCCTGCCCGCCAGCGACCTGCTGCGGGTGTTGCCCCACGCGCCCGCACATGCCGCGCATATCATCGTGACCTATTCCCACGCGCTTGATCTGAGCCTGTGTGACGCGCTGTTGCGGCACGGCTTTGGCTTTGCCGGGCTCATCGGCTCGAACACCAAAAAAGCGCGTTTTCAGTCGCGCCTCGCGTCTTTTGGCCATTCTGACGCTCAAATTAGTCGCATTTGCTGCCCGATTGGGCAAAAATCACTGGGTAAACACCCGCAAGCGATTGCTGTTGGCGTGGCCAGCCAGCTACTCACCCTTTCAACGACCCAAGCAGGTGCTGCGTGCCCGACGACCTCCTTCGCCTCTCAGGCCTGACCAAAGCCTATCCCGGCGTTGTCGCCAATGACGACGTGTCATTCGACATCCGCGAGGGTGAAATCCACGCGCTTTTGGGCGAAAACGGCGCGGGCAAATCCACGCTGGTGAAAATGATCTACGGGTTGGTGAAACCCGACAAAGGCACGATGGAATTGCGCGGTCAGGCCTTTGCCCCGTCCGAGCCACGCGAGGCCCGCGCGTCGGGTGTTGCGATGGTATTCCAGCATTTTTCGCTGTTTGACGCACTGGATGTGGCCGAAAACGTGGCGCTCGGCATGGAAAACCCGCCACCTCCCCGTGATCTGGCGCGCCAGATCCGCGAAGTGTCGGAAACTTACGGCCTGCCGCTTGACCCGGCACGCACGGTTGGCACTTTGTCGGCGGGTGAGCGGCAACGCGTTGAAATCATTCGCTGTCTTCTGCAAGATCCCAAGCTTTTGATTATGGATGAACCAACCAGCGTTCTGACCCCGCAAGAGGTGGAGATCCTGTTCGAGACGCTGCGCAAGCTGAAATCCGAGGGCACGTCGATCCTCTATATCAGTCACAAGCTGGAAGAGATCCGCACGCTGTGTGACCACGCGACCATCCTGCGGTTGGGCAAGAAGGTGGGCACCTGCACGCCGTCCGAGACCACGGCGCGCGAAATGGCCGAGATGATGATCGGGTCAAGCTTTGCCTCTCCGGCGGCAAAGACAACAACACCCGGCGAAGTGCTTTTGCGGGTGGACAACCTGACCATGCCCGCGCCGGGATCGTTCGGCACACCGCTGCGCGGGATCAGCTTTGAGCTGCGCGCGGGAGAGGTCCTTGGCTTTGGCGGTGTTGCAGGCAACGGGCAGGACGAGTTGCTGTTGGCGCTGTCGGGAGAACGCAAGGCGGATCGGGGCACGATCTGGGTCAAGGGCGCTGATGTCAGTCGCGACGGCCCCATCGAGCGTCGTGCCAATGGGTTTCTGGCCGCCCCCGAAGAACGGCTGGGCCATGCGGCCGCCCCGAATATGAGCCTGACGGAGAATGCGGTTCTGACGGCGGGACGTCGGCAAAAGCTGGTGAACAACGGCTTTATCAACTGGGGCCGGGCAGATGATTTTGCAGCCGATGTGATCAAGCAATTCGACGTGCGCACGCCGGGCACCCATGTGGCGGCGCGCGCCTTGTCTGGCGGAAACCTGCAGAAATTCGTTATTGGGCGCGAGGTGGCGCAAAGCCCGGATATCCTCGTGGTGAACCAACCGACATGGGGCGTGGACGCGGCTGCTGCCGCAGCCATCCGGCAGGCGCTGCTTGATCTTGCCGCGCAGGGGGCCGCCATTCTGGTGGTCAGCCAGGATTTGGATGAACTCCTTGAAATCGCTGATCGATTTGGCGCGCTGAACGAGGGGCGTTTGTCGGCACTTAAGCCTGTCGCGAGCCTCAATATGGAAGAAATTGGTCTGATGATGGGTGGCGCGCATGACATGGAGGTGGCCCATGTCGCTGAGTAGTTTTAACCCGCACGCGCCTTTGACGCCGCCGCGTTTGCATATTTTTGAAAAGAAGAAGTGGTCAGGGGGTGGCGCATGATCACGCTTGTCAAACGCCCTGAACCGTCCAAGGTCTGGACCTTTGCAACACCGGTTCTTGCCGTTTTGCTGACCATGGTGTTCGGCGGCGTCATGTTCAGCTTTATCGGCGTGTCCCCGTTCGAGGCGATCCGCACGATTTTCTGGGACCCGCTGTTTCACCCGCAATTCGCAGGGTTCTCGCGACCGCAATTGCTGGTCAAAGCGGGGCCGTTGATCCTGATCGCTATCGGTCTTTCGATCGGCTTTCGTGCGGGTATCTGGAACATCGGAGCTGAAGGGCAATACATCATAGGTGCCATTTGCGGTGCCGGGGCGGGGCTGGCGCTTTACCCGATGGAGTCCGCGCTGATCCTGCCGCTGATGATCATCGCGGGCGCTTTGGGCGGATGGGCTTGGGCGATGATCCCGGCCTTGTTGAAGGTGCGGTTCGGGACGAATGAAATCCTTGTTTCCTTGATGCTCGTCTACGTGGCCGAAAACATTCTGGCTTCGATGTCATCGGGCCTGTTGCGCAATCCAGAAGGCATGGGCTTTCCCGGCTCGCGCAACCTGTCGCAATGGTCGTCTTCGCAGAACCTTGAGCTGATCCCCGGCACGGGCATGCATCTGGGCGTTCTGGCCGCGTTCATCGCCGTCATCCTCGCTTACGTTCTGCTGACGCGGCACATTCAGGGCTACAACATCCGGCTTACCGGTGAAGCCCCGCGTGCCGCCAAATTCTCGGGCGTGTCGCCAACGCGCACGATCCTCTTCTGCCTCGGCCTTGCAGGGGCTTTGGCCGGGATGGCGGGCCTTTTTGAGGTGACGGGGCCAGCGGGGCAGATCACCATCGATTTCGGGTCCGGCTATGGCTTTACCGCGATCATCGTGGCCTTCCTTGGCCGCCTGCACCCCGTGGGCATCCTGCTGGCCGGTTTGCTGATGGCGCTGACCTATATCGGCGGCGAGTTGGCGCAGCTGATGCTGGGCGTACCCGGAGCCTCGATCCAGCTTTTCCAAGGCATGCTTTTGTTCTTCCTGCTCGGTGTGGACGTGCTGACCAACTACCGCCTGCGCTTCGGCAAAGGGGAGGTCGCGGTATGAGCCCCCGCATGATGCTGGTGCTGCTTGGAGTTGTTGTCGGCGTGATCGTCGGGCGGTTTGGCCCACTGATCATCCCCGGGCTTTCGGTGGCTTTGCTGGTTGTGATCGCCTGCTTTTTTGCGTGGGTCGCCTACACCACGCGCTTTGACAGCAAGAAGTTCACACCGGCCCTCGTTGACGGGCAATTCACCGCCATCTCCTGCGTGCTGGGGATCAACATCGCTGCCGTTTGGGAGGCGTTTTTCTGATGGACCTGTCTGCGATTAACCCGATCCTTTTGGTGGCGTCGATCATGGTGTCCGCCACACCGATCCTGCTTGCTGCGATTGGCGAAATGGTGGTCGAGAAATCCGGCGTGCTGAACCTCGGGGTCGAGGGCATGATGATCACCGGGGCCGTCATTGGCTTTGTCGTCGCGATCAACTCCGGCTCGCCCTTGCTGGGCTTTCTGATTGCCGCGCTTGCGGGGGCGATTGTGTCGCTCAGCTTTGGGGTGCTGACACAAGTCTTCCTGTCCAATCAGGTGGCCACCGGACTTGGCCTCACGCTCGTCGGGCTGGGCCTGTCATCCCTGATCGGCAAACCTTATGAGGGGATGAAGGCCGAAACGCTGCCCAAACTCGACATCCCCATCCTTGGCGATTTACCGGTACTCGGGCAGATGTTCTTTAGCCATGATATCATGGTCTACCTGAGCCTTCTGCTGGTGCTCGCTGTCTGGGCCTTCCTCAAATTCACCCGCGCCGGGCTGGTCCTGCGCGCGGTGGGTGAAAGCCACGACAGTGCCCATGCGCTGGGCTACAAGGTGATCCGCGTTCGGATGGTTGCAATCATGTTCGGCGGGGCCTGCGCGGGCCTTGGTGGTGCCTATCTGAGCCTCGTACGCGTGCCGCAATGGACCGAAGGCATGACAGCCGGAGCAGGCTGGATCGCGCTCGCCATCGTGGTCTTTGCCAGCTGGCGCGCGGGCCGGGTTCTGATCGGTGCCTATCTTTTCGGCGGCATCACGGTGCTGCAACTCAATCTGCAAGCCGCCGGAATGACATGGGGTGTGCAGTACTTGTCCATGTCGCCCTATCTGATAACCATCCTTGTGCTTGTTTTCATCTCGTCCAATCGCAAGCGGGCCAGCCACGACGCGCCTGCAAGCCTTGGGCAGACGTTCCACGCGACCCGATGACACAATCGGGCGCAACTTACCAAACGGGGCCTTTGTTGCCCCACTAACCGGGAGAGTAACTTATGATCCGCAGAACACTGCTTGCGACCGCCGCCGCGGCGCTGACGCTGGGCGCAGCCCCGGCCATGGCGCAAGACCCGACAGAGGCGTGCTTTGTCTATGTCGGGCCCATTGGCGATGGCGGCTGGACATACCAGCACCATCAGGGCGCACTGGCCGTGAAAGAAGCCTACGGCGACAAGGTCAACATCCGCTGGCAGGAAAGCGTGCCGGAAGGCGCGGACGCTGAGCGGGTGATCACCCAGATGGCGATTTCTGGCTGTGACATCATCTTCACCACATCCTTTGGCTATATGGACGCGACCAACGCGGTTGCCGCCAAATTCCCGGATGTGAAGTTCGAGCATGCCACGGGCTACAAGCGCGAGCACCCAAACGTGTCGACCTTCAACGCGCGCTTCTACGAAGGCCGCGCTGTCGTGGGCCACATCGCGGGCAAGATGACCAAGACCAACAAGATCGGCTACATCGCATCCTTCCCGATCCCCGAAGTGGTCATGGGCATCAACAGCTACTTCCTGCATGCGCAGAAAGCCAACCCGGATGTCGAGCTGGTGGTCACATGGGTCTACACGTGGTTTGACCCCGCGAAAGAGGCCGATGCCGCACGCGCCATGCTCGATCAGGGTGTTGACGTGATCACAGCCCACACCGACTCCACCGCACCGCTGGCCGAGATCGGCAAAGAAGGCGGCAGCGCCTGGGGCTTTGGCCAGGCGTCCGACATGGCCGCGTTCACAACCAATGACGACGGCACACCCGGGCCGCGCATTGCGTCCATCATTGACGAATGGTCGCCCTACTACGTCAAGCGCGTTGGTGCCCTGATGGATGGCACGTACGAGCAGGTGGATAGCTGGGCAGGCATGCCGGAAGGCGAAGTTGTGATCGGTGAAATGACCGATGCGATCCCAGCCGACGTTCAGGCCGAAGCGCAAGCCATGATCGATGCGATCACGGCGGGCGAATACCACCCCTTCACTGGCCCGATCAACAAACAGGACGGTTCGGTCTGGCTGGCGGATGGCGAAGTGTCGGATGACGGCACGCTGCTGGGCATGGGATTCTATATCGAAGGCATCACCGGCGATATCCCGAACTAAGTCTCGGATCAGAGTTTGAGACTTGCACCCCCCGCCCAATGCGGGGGGTGTTTTTGTCTGCGGGATGGGTCAGGCGCTCCGCTACGCGGTCAACCGCCAGAACCGAACAGGCAAGGCAACCGCCGCAATCACCAAGCCCACGGTGTAGCCCAGCCACACCCCCACCGCGCCCAGATCGAAAACAAAGCCCAGCAGGTAGGACGCTGGCAACGCAACCGGCCAATAGGCGATGAGCGTGATCACCGTTGGCACGTTCATGTCCGACATACCGCGCAACGCGCCAAGCGCCGTGCCCTGAATGCCGTCAGCCACCTGCAATAGTGCCACGATGACAAACAGCGTCACGGTGAGCGAAATCACCGCTGGGTCATCCGACATCGCCTCGGCCAGCAAACGCCCGCCAAAGATGAAGGTCAACGCGGCCAGCGCCTGCCACAGGGTCACCATGACAAAGGTCGCCTTCATGATCGGGCGCAGCCGGTCTGGGTCATCAGCGCCAACCGCCAACCCAACGCGGATCGACACGGCGCCAGCCATACCGAGCGGGATCATGTAGGCCAAACCGCCGATGGCGTTTACGATCTGATGCGCGGCCAATGCCTCGGCCCCGATCCAGCCCATCATCAAGCCAATCACCGCATAGGCGCCACCCTCGCCGGCATAGCCAAGGCA
>CAZCOX010000116.1:0-10268 GCA_964500115.1 uncultured Rhodobacterales bacterium | reverse complement strand
TCAGCTGCAAAAACACCATCAGCCGCGTCGCCCAAGGTGTCCCGGGTGGCGTCGCCAAGGTCAATATCTGCGAGATCAAGACCGCGTTCGGCAACCAATTCGTCAAAGCTCACATTTTCGTTGATCCGAGCCAATGCAGCTGACGCAGAGGCCTCGTCAACAAACACAAGACGTTCCACAAGACGTCGTTCGGGCATGTTATACTCCGAGCTGCGCTCGTCATATGCGGCGCGCAAGGCGGTCTCATCCACCTCGACCGTATCGATGATCATCTCCGGTGTGATCCAGACATAGCTGATGTCGCGGATTTCAGGCAGAGTGTAGCCTTCGATATTTTCGTCGTAGTAGGCTTGTAAATCGGCGTCTGAAGGCGTCGGCAGGCCGGTGGTCAGGTTGGTGGCTGATAGCCGCGCCCAGGTGAAATCACGGGTTTCACCCGTAAAGGCGAGCAGTGTGTCGACATAGGTATCGGGCAGCGTGTTGCCCGCAACCAGTGCGCTTTGCAGGATCGAGCGCGACGTGTCGTCGCGCAGCTGTTCCTCGAATTCAGACTCCGAAAGCCCCCGGTTTCGCAAGGCAAAACGATAGGCGTCGCGGTTGAAGCTGCCGTCGTTGCCAAGGAAAGCGGGAACTTGAACCAGCTGGTCGGCAACCACCGCATCGCCCACGGACAAGCCGATGGAGGATGCTTCGTCATCGAGGCCACGTGCGGTAATCAGGCGGGCCAACACCTGCCGGTCAATGCCAAGTTGCTGCGCTTCGGAAATCGGGACGGCGCGACCGACCTGCGCTGAAAAGGCGTTGATCTCGTTCCGCAAGGCCAAAACATATGCATCGGTGCGCACTTCCTTGTCGCCGATAGTGGCAACGCTGCGGGCGGTGCCCGAGAGGCTGGTTGCGCCAAAGCCTGCGAGCCCCGCAAAAAGCAGGCCCATCAGAATCCAGATAAACGTCTTTGACAGTTTGCCTTTGCCCATCGCCATGTGCCGGGTGTCCCTTGGATTGCTGCCGTTTGGTGGAGTGTGTCTACGCGGGGTCTGTCAGGGCCGCAAGGGCCAGTCGAGCGCTGCGAGACGGGCAAACAGGGTTGTTATCCCGGCGCGATCCACATTGGCAAAAGCGATGCGGAATTGCCGCGCGCCAGAGGCATCGGTTTCAGGCGTGAACATCGTGCCGGGAAGGGCCAGCACGCCTGCCTCTTGCACCAGTTTCGGGGCCAGCGTCGCGCTGCTTTGTGCAAAGGGGTGTTCGAGATACGCGAAATAGGCCCCGCAGCCCATGAGCCGCCAGCCTTTCGCGGCTAGGATTGGCATGTTGTCGGTAATGGCCGCGCGCCGGTCGAGGATCTCGGCCCGTTCGCCCGCAAGCCATTGCGACAGGTTTTGCAACCCCCAAAGTGCCGCCTTCTGGCCCAGTTGCGGCGGGCAGATGGCAACCGTGTCGAGGAACTTTTCAACCTCTGCGAGAAGGGTTTCGTTGGTGATCAAAGCCCCAACGCGGTGACCGGTCAGGCGGTAGGCTTTGGAGAAAGAGTACAGTTGGACCAGTGTGTTGGACCAGTTGTCTTTTTCCACCAAGTTGTGTGGCGGAGCCTGTCGGCTGTCGAAATCGCGGTAGGTTTCATCGACGATCAGCTTGATGCCGGTTTCACGCGCGAGATCGAAGAAAGCATCCAGAGTCTCGGCGGGGTATTCGACACCGCCGGGATTGTTCGGTGTCACCAACGCAATGGCGCGTGTTTTGTCGGTGATCAACGCGCGGGCGGCGTTTGCATCCGGGATCAAATCATCGCCTGTGGGCAGAGGGATCGCACGAACACCCGACATGTCGAGCCACATTTTGTGGTTGAAGTACCACGGGGTGGGCAGGATGACCTCGTCGCCTTCGGTGCAGATGGCGGCAATTGTTGCAGCAAAAGCCTGATTGCAGCCGGACGTGATGGCGATCTGGTCAGAAGACACGTCACCGGCGTAGTGGTCTGACCACTGCGCTGCGAGTTCCGCGCGCAATTCCGGCAGGCCGAGCACAGGGCCGTAGAGATGTGTCGCGGGTTCAGCCAGCGCGTCGGCCATGGCGCGGCGCAGGGGTTCCGGCGGCGGGTCAACCGGGGCGGCCTGGCTGACATTGATGAGCGGGCGGTCTGGTGGGAAGGTTGCGCCGTCCAGCCAGCGTCGGGCCTCCATCACGGGTGGGGCAAAGGTGGTTTCTGTGCGCGCAACCATGTCGGACCTTTCAGATTGAGCGCCTTCGGCGCGCTGGTTTGGTTGGGTTTGAGGGGCGCTGCCCCTCGGCCTGCGGCCTCACCCCGAGGGTATTTGGGGCAAGAGGAAAGTGTTGGTCAGTCCTTGCCGCGATAGGGTTCGACATATTGCAATGCCATGTCCCAAGGGAAGAAGATCCAAGTGTCCTGGCTAACCTCGGTGATGAACGTTTGCACCTGTGGTCGGCCCATCGGTTTGGCGTAAACCGTGGCGATATGGGCATTCGGCATATGCTTGCGTACGACTTCGAGCGTTTTGCCGGTATCCACCAAATCGTCAATCACCAGAACGCCCGTGCCATCGCCAACGACATTCATGTCGGGGGATTTGATTACTTTGGGCTCAGACTGGGTCTGGTGGTTGTAGCTTTTGACGCTGATCGTATCGACCATACGGATATCAAGCTCTCGCGCGACAATCATCGCTGGCGCCATTCCACCGCGGGTGATGGCGACAACGGCCTTCCAGGCACCCTCATCGGGGCCTTGGCCGTCCAACCGCCACGCAAGCGCGCGGGCGTCGCGGTGCAATTGATCCCAACTGACGTGGAAGCCTTTTTCGTGGGGCAGGCGGTCGGTCATGGCGGTCTCCTCTAAGACTTCAGGTCAGCGCGATACGCAGGCCAAACATTGCGATCAGCGCACCAAAACTGCGGTCGACCCAGGCTTTGAACCGCGCATAGGCGCGCCGTGCCTTTTGCGTGGAAAAGAGTCGCGCGACAAGCATGTACCACAGGGTTTCATTTGCAAAGATGATGGCAATGAGCAGGAGGCGTGTGGCAAGGGACGTGTCTTGCGGTACAAGTCCCACAAACACCGCACCGAAAAACACGGCGGTTTTTGGGTTCGAGGCGAAGGTCAAAAAGCCGAACCAGATTGCAGAACTTTTGCTGCGAGGCAGGGTTGTCTCTGCCGCTGGCAAAGGGTCTGGCGCGTGACGCCACATCTTGTAGGCGATAAAGATCAGGAACGCGCCGCCAATGATTTTGAGCGCGGTGAAGAGTTGCGGCACCAGTTCGAACAGTAGCGCCAAACCGGCCATAGCTGCAGCGGCCCACAGAGCGGCACCGAGACCAAAACCAATCGCCAAGGCCACAGCCGTAGCAAACCCGTCTGTAGCGGCGGTGCGGATTGCCACGACAAAAGAGGGGCCGGGGCTCATGGCGGCAATCAGGTGAATCAACGCAATGCTGAGGATGGCTGCAGCGGTCATGTCACTTGCCAAACATAAGGCGCAGGCCAAGCCCGCCGAGAACGATCGAGGCGGTCCGGTCGAAGATGGGTTTCAGCCGCAGGTATCCGTTGCGGGCAGGTGCGCTGGAGAGACAAGCGGCGAAGATCGTGTAGGCGATGACCTCAACCGCGAAATGGTTGGCGACGATGGCTGCCTTGTTGGTCCAGCTTAGGTCAGGAGGGAAGATGACGACCAGAACCGCCCCGGCAAACAAGACGGATTTCGGATTGGCGGCATTGACCAAAACACCACCCCAGAAGGCGCGCGCGCCCGGCTGTGCCTCCTGCGAGACGGGTTTGCGTGCATCGCGCCACAGCTGGATCGAAACCCAGATCAGGTAAAGCGCGCCGATGGTTTTGAGCGCAACAAAAGCCCAAGGCACAATCGCGAAGACGGCGTTCAATCCCAGCAAAGCGGCGCAAGTCCAGGTGGCAGCCATGGCAGCAAGGCCCAGACCGGTCGCAAACCCGGCGCGAAACCCGCCGACAACCGACTGGCGCAACGCGTAGAGCAAGGCCGGCCCTGGTGCGGCAAGCGCAGCCAGCAGGGTCAGGTTGAACGCGATGAGCTGTGCCGTGGTCATTCTTTGCTCATGTCAGGTGCATCAACGGCTTTCATCCCGACCACGTGGTAGCCCGCGTCGACATGGTGGGTTTCCCCCGTGACCCCGGACCCAAGGTCTGAGAGCAAGTAAAGGGCGGATTTGCCGACATCGTCGATGGTCACATTGCGGCGCAAAGGCGAGTTGTACTCGTTCCACTTCATAATGTAGCGGAAATCACCGATGCCGGAGGCCGCTAGCGTTTTGATTGGACCGGCGGAGATCGCGTTGACGCGGATGCCGTCTTTGCCAAGGTCTTCGGCAAGGTAGCGCACAGAGGATTCCAGGGCGGCTTTGGCGACGCCCATCACATTGTAGTGGGGCATGATGCGTTCGGCACCGTAGTAGGTCATCGTAATAGCCGACCCGCCATTCACCATCATCTTTTCCGCGCGCTGCATGACGGAGGTGAAGGAATAAACCGAGATATCCATCGTCATGTTGAAGTTGTCGCGCGTGGTATCGACATAGCGTCCGCGCAGTTCGGATTTGTCGGAAAACCCAATGGCGTGCACAACGAAGTCAAGACTGTCCCAACTGGTTTTCAAGCTGTCGAAAAGGGCGTCAATCGATGCCTCGTCGCTGACATCGCAGGGCAGAACGATGTCTGACCCCAATTGAGCGGCCAGCGGATCAACCCGTTTTTTCAGCGCGTCGCCCTGGTAGGAAAAAGCAAGCTCTGCCCCCGCCTCACCCAGGGCGCGCGCGATACCCCACGCGATGGATTTGTCATTGGCCAACCCCATGATCAGCCCGCGTTTTCCGGCCATCAACTGATTATGCATTGCACGGTATCCCCTCATCGTCGCGTTTGATTTCGTTTAGGCCAAGGGTCCCGGGGCGGCAAGGGTGAGGCGGGCAAATCATTGCCGAGGCCCCGGTGTGACTCTACGTATTTGTGGACAGGGCGCGGGATTTCCCGTACCCGACAAATCTTTTTTTGGAGGACCCGATGAGCGACCGTAGCGGGATATTTGCTGGTGATGATCCGTTTGTGATCGCGCGCGCCTGGTTGGACGAAGCGGAAAGCAGTGAGATCAATGATCCGAACGCGATTGCTTTGTCTACCGTCGATGTAGATGGCCTGCCCAATGTGCGGATGGTGCTGTTGAAAGACATCGAAGACGATGCGTTTGTGTTCTACACGAATTACGAAAGCGCCAAGGGCCGGGAAATCGCGCAATCCGGCAAGGCAGCCTTTGTGATGCATTGGAAATCTTTGCAGCGCCAGATCCGTGTCCGGGGCGATGTGACCCGTGAGGACGGGGAGAAAGCGGATACGTACTATGCCTCTCGTTCGCTCAAGAGCCGGTTGGGGGCATGGGCGTCGCAGCAATCCCGACCATTGGAAAGCCGCGCTGCGTTGATGGCCGAGGTGGCAAAATTGACGCCACAACTGGGCATCAATCCCGACCGTCCGCCGTTTTGGGGCGGCTTTCGGATCGTGCCAACCGAGATTGAGTTCTGGGCAGATGGGGCGTTTCGGTTACACGATCGATTTCGCTGGACACGAAGTGAAAAAAATAAATCATGGAAAATCAATAGATTAAATCCCTGACGCTCACGTCACATGAAATGTAGGCTGTTTTCTTGACGAAAAAACAGGCAAAAACACGCTTGCAACCATAGGAATGCGCGCCACAATCGAAGGTGGGAATTTGTTGTTGGATAAAAATGTGGAACGGGCGCAAGAAGCTGACGCACGCGTAGACGGGCATGTAAAGTGGTTTGATCCGGCCAAGGGTTTTGGCTTCCTTGTGTCAGACTCGGGCGGACCGGACATTCTTTTGCACGCGAACGTGTTGCGCAACTACGGGCAAGGCTCTGTTGCTGACGGAGCGCGTATATCTGTCGTTGTGCAATCCACTGGCCGCGGTTTGCAGGCCGTCGAGATTATTCAAATCGCACCACCTGCAGTTGATGACATGGCTCCACTAGAGGACTTCAGCGGTGTCTCGCAGGAAGAGATTGCGGCAGCTGACCTCGAACCGGCGCGGGTGAAGTGGTTTGACAAGGCCAAGGGATTTGGCTTTGCCAATGTCTACGGTCGCCCCGAAGACGTGTTTATCCACGTTGAGGTCTTGCGCCGCTCGGGTCTTTCCGATTTGTTTCCCGGAGAAGCGCTTGCCTTGCGTGCCATTGAAAGCAAACGCGGGCGCATGGCCGTTGAGGTTCTCGCATGGGAAAGTGGTTTGGACTAAGCTTATTGATCAGTGTTGCGGCCGGACAGGCGGCAGCACTCGAAGCGTGCCGACCCGATGCCGTGCACCTGAGCGGTGACTGGGGCACAGCGCGGTTTTCAATCGACATCGCTGACACCCCCGATTTGCGAAGCAAAGGTCTGATGTTCGTCGATGACATGCCGACGATGCAGGGCATGTTGTTTGTGTACGAATACCCGCAGACCGTGTCGTTTTGGATGAAGAATACGCTGATTCCTCTGGATATGGTGTTTGCCGATGAAACGGGGGTCGTGCAGCGAGTTCATGAAAATGCCGTGCCCGGTGACCTGACTCCGATTCCCGGTGGATCGGGGATACAGTTTGTTCTTGAGGTGAACGCCGGTATGGCACAGCGATTGGGCATTGAAGAAGGCACTTTGCTGCGACATCCGTCCATTCCTCAGGATACTGCGGCGTGGCCGTGCTAAACCAAATCAGATTTCCTAAAAAAACTGCTTTTCAAATCAAATCATGCCCGATAAACGACGCGTCAGTCGGGGCGTAGCGCAGCCTGGTAGCGCGACGGTTTTGGGTACCGTAGGTCGCAAGTTCGAATCTTGCCGTCCCGACCATTTCTCAAAATTCGGAAATCTGCGGCATGTCTACGGCATGCTTTTTTATTAGGCGTGGTCGATTGTTGTGCTTGCGGCACAGGTATCAAAATTACTGTATGGCTGTATCTGTTAACCGCCCGCGCAATGCGAGTTGACCCTGCGTTTCAACGCGCTTGGGTAAGGTTTTTGAACCAAACGGTTTTTCGGTCTAAAGTTATCCACAGGCTTATCCCCAAGCCGTCCACACTTGAATCACCACCGCTTGTGTACGGTTTGAACGTCAACACAAAATCTATGCGATTTTCTGAAAAAAACGTGTTGACGACTCTGCGCGTTATCCCGCAGTTTGTGCGAGTTCGGTTCACAAACCACAACATATAGTGGTCAGGCCGACAAAACGGGATGGGAAAACCCACATATGCTGACAAGCGTTGTTCCGCGTGCACTGCCGTGCGCGGACGCGGGAAACTCGTCCCTTCGTGGCCTCGGACAAGGGGCGTGGGGTAGAAAAAAGAGACCGGTGCGATGAAAATCGAAAGAAAGTTTACGAAAGCAGGGCAGGACGCATACGCAGGCATCGCGTTTGTGAAAACGACGTCGGAAATCCGCAATCCTGACGGGACCGTTGTGTTCAAACTTGATGATGTGGAAGTGCCCGAAAGCTGGAGCCAGGTGGCCAGCGACGTCATTGCACAAAAGTATTTCCGCAAAGCGGGTGTTCCGGTCTCTTTGAAAAAGGTCAAAGAAAAAGACGTGCCCAGCTTCTTGTGGCGTGGCGCGCCTGAGGCCGACACAACTGAACGGTCCGGCGAGACATCGTCAAAGCAGGTGTTTGATCGACTCGCAGGTGCTTGGACCTATTGGGGCTGGAAAGGCGGCTACTTTAGCACCGAAGAAGACGCCCAAGCCTATTTCGATGAAATGCGCTATATGTTGGCTACGCAGAAAGCCGCACCAAACAGCCCTCAGTGGTTTAACACCGGCCTCCACTGGGCTTACGGGATCGATGGGCCTAGCCAGGGTCACTACTACGTTGACTACAGATCCGGCGAGCTGACGAAGTCTGCGTCTGCTTACGAGCATCCGCAGCCACACGCCTGTTTCATCCAGTCGGTCGCAGACGATCTTGTCGGCGACGGCGGCATCATGGACCTCTGGGTGCGCGAGGCACGTCTCTTTAAGTATGGCTCCGGCACCGGCACCAACTTCAGTTCACTTCGCGCGGCGGACGAACCGCTGTCAGGCGGTGGCAAATCCTCTGGTCTCATGGGTTTTCTCAAGATCGGCGACCGTGCTGCGGGCGCGATCAAATCCGGCGGCACAACCCGGCGCGCGGCCAAGATGGTGATTTGTGACGCTGACCACCCGGATATCGAGGAATTCATCAACTGGAAGGTCAAGGAAGAGCAGAAAGTCGCAAGCATCGTCGCGGGCTCCAAGATGCACGAAAAGATGCTCAACGGTATCTTTGATGCCATCAAGACCTGGGATGGTGCCGAGGACGACGCCTATGATCCCAAGAAAAACAATGCGTTGAAGGGCGCAGTTCGCGCTGCCAAGGGCACGATGATCCCCGAGACGTATATCAAGCGCGTGTTGGATTACGCACGTCAGGGCTATGCCTCTATCGAATTTCCGACCTACGACACCGACTGGGATTCTGAGGCCTATGCAAGCGTGTCGGGCCAGAACTCCAACAACTCGATCCGGGTCACCAATGCGTTCCTGAAAGCCGTCAAAGATGATGCCGATTGGGAATTGATCCGCCGTGTGGATGGATCTGTCGCCAAAACCATCAAAGCGCGCGACCTGTGGGAAGATGTCGGTCACGCCGCCTGGGCCTGCGCCGATCCTGGCATTCAGTTCCATGACACGGTGAACGAATGGCACACATGCCCCGAGGATGGCGAAATCCGCGGATCGAACCCCTGCTCGGAATACATGTTCCTGGATGACACGGCTTGTAACCTCGCGTCGATGAACCTGCTCACCTTCCTCAAGGATGGCACGTTCCAAGCCGACGACTACATGCACGCCACCCGTCTCTGGACGCTGACGCTGGAAATCTCCGTGATGATGGCGCAGTTCCCGTCCAAGGAAATCGCGCAGCGCTCTTATGACTTCCGCACGTTGGGTCTGGGCTATGCCAACATCGGCGGTCTGCTGATGAACCTCGGCTACAGCTATGACAGCGATGAAGGCCGGTCTCTCTGCGGCGCGCTCACAGCGATCATGACCGGTGTGTCCTACGCTACATCCGCCGAAATCGCCGGTGAACTGGGGCCGTTCCCAGGCTACAAGAAAAACGCCGACCACATGTTGCGGGTCATCCGCAACCACCGCAACGCCGCCTATGGTGCCTCAGACGGCTACGACGCTCTGTCGGTCAAGCCGGTCGCGCTCGATCACGCCAACTGCCCCGACAGCAAGCTGATCGACCTTGCGATGTCGTCTTGGGATGAAGCGCTGCGCCTTGGCGAAAAGCACGGCTACCGCAATGCACAGGCCACGGTGATTGCCCCGACCGGAACCATTGGTTTGGTGATGGATTGCGACACAACTGGCATTGAGCCTGACTTTGCTTTAGTGAAATTCAAAAAGCTCGCCGGGGGTGGGTACTTCAAGATTATCAACCAGTCCGTGCCAGCGGCATTAGAAAAGTTGGGCTACGGGTCGGCGCAGATCGAAGAAATCGTGTCCTACGCCGTCGGCCATGGCACCATTGGCAACGCGCCGGGCATCAACCACACCTCGCTGATCGGCCACGGCTTTGGCCCCGCTCAGTTGGAAAAGGTAGATGCGGCACTCGCGTCGGCTTTTGACATCCGCTTTGTCTTCAACCAGTGGACGCTGGGCGAAGAATTCTGCCGCGAAGTGCTGGGCATTCCAGCGGACAAACTGAATGACCCAAGCTTTGACCTGCTGCGCCACCTTGGCTTCTCAAGAGCCGACATTGAAGCGGCCAACGATCACGTCTGCGGCACCATGACCCTCGAAGGGGCGCCGCATCTTAAGGAAGAGCACCTGCCGGTCTTCGACTGCGCCAACCCATGCGGCAAGAAAGGCAAGCGTTTCCTGAGTGTTGACAGCCACATCACCATGATGGCCGCCGCGCAATCCTTCATTTCGGGCGCGATCTCCAAGACGATCAACATGCCGAACGACGCGACGATCGAGGACTGCCAGAAAGCCTATGAGCTGAGCTGGTCCTTGGGCACCAAAGCCAATGCGCTTTACCGCGATGGCTCAAAACTGTCCCAGCCTCTTGCGGCGGCCTTGGTCGAAGACGACGAGGACGCACAAGAGGTGCTGGAAAGCGGGTCGATCCCTGAAAAGGCGCAAGTTCTAGCCGAAAAGATCGTCGCACAGCTGGTCCTCCCCGCAATCGCCACATCGC
>CAZCOX010000115.1:5010-10284 GCA_964500115.1 uncultured Rhodobacterales bacterium | reverse complement strand
TTAAGAACTCCTACGTGGCCTCACAAGCCTTTGACGACCGCCGCGCGGAGCAAGAAGCGCTGGGTTGGTCCGTGACGGCACAAGCCAAGGGCGGGTTGCTCATCCTGCGGATCGTCGATGCAGATGGCCGCCCGGTTCAGGCGGGGTCACTGGATGCCGTACTCGGGCGCGCGACGCACGTGCAGGACGACCGGAAACCGGAGTTTTCCTTTGACGGCCAAGCCTATGTGGCGCGCGAAAGCTTGCGGCCTGGCAATTGGAATATTCGTATGAAGGCCACCGCACTGGATGGCACCTTGTTTGAGCAGCGCGTCGTGCTGCATGTCGAAAGCTGATCCATGACCGCGGCGATGCGCCCACCAACCTCGGCCTGCCCGGCCTGTTCTGCCGCTCCTGCGGCAGAGGCGGTTGCCACGGCTGCTGCGCCCAAAGACGCCAACATCGTCTTGTCCCTCCCGTCGATCCATTGCGCGGCCTGTATTTCCGGGGTCGAGCGTGCTTTGACTGCGCAACCGGGCGTTCGGGGGGCGCGGGTGAACCTGACGCTCAAACGCGCGCAAGTTGAGGCGACAGCCGACCTGACCGCGGAAGACCTCGTGTCTGTGTTGGAACGCGCCGGCTTTGAGGCGCATGAGCTCGACGCAACCGCCTTACGCGCGACGGAGACTGACAAGGCCGGGCGTGACCTGTTGATGCGTCTGGCGGTTGCAGGCTTTGCCGCGATGAACGTGATGCTGCTGTCTGTCGCGGTCTGGTCAGGTGCCGAAGGCCCGACGCGCGACATGTTCCACTGGATTTCGGCCGCGATTGCCTTGCCAACAATTTCCTTTGCCGCCCAGCCGTTCTTTAAACATGCTTGGTCGGCCCTTCGCGCGCGCAGCCTGAATATGGATGTGCCGATATCTCTGGCGATTGTCCTGGCGGTTGGGACATCACTTTGGGAAACCTCGCTGTCCGGGGAATACGCGTATTTCGATGCCGCACTGACGCTCACGTTCTTCCTTTTGGCAGGGCGTTATCTGGATTACCGCACCCGCGCCGCCGCGCGATCCGCAGCGCAAGAACTGGCGGCGCTCGAAGTGCCACGCGCATCGCGGCTGGTCGATGGTGTTGAAGAACAGGTTGCGTTTTCTGACCTGCGGATCGGTGATCTGATCCGCGTGCGCCCTGGTGGGCGGATGCCGGTGGATGGCGAAATCACCGACGGGCATTCCGAACTCGACCGGTCTTTGCTGACCGGAGAGACGCGCCCGATCTACGCTGAACCGGGCGGAGCAGTCAGTGCAGGCGAGGTTAACCTGACCGGACCGCTCACAATCCGTGCCACCGCCGTTGGGCGCGACACCTCCCTGCATCGTATGGCCGATCTTGTCGCAATCGCAGAGTCCGGGCGGTCACGATACACCTCGCTCGCCGATAAGGCGGCCAAGCTCTACGCGCCCGGTGTACATTTCCTGTCTGCATTGGCCTTTGCGGGCTGGTACATCTACACGTTTGACATGCGCACGGCGCTCAACATCGCGGCTGCGGTATTGATCATCACTTGCCCATGTGCGCTTGGCCTTGCCGTACCTGCCGTCACAACTGCCGCTTCGGGGCGTCTGTTCCGCAGGGGCTTGCTCATCAAAGACGCAACCGCGCTGGAACGTTTGGCGCAGGTCGACACAGTGGTCTTTGACAAGACAGGAACGCTGACCCAAGGCGCGCCCGAGGTGATCAATCTCGGCGATCACAGCCGCCGGCATCTGGGCATCGCCTTGGCGCTTGCCGAAGGATCGGCCCACCCGCTATCGGTGTCTTTGGCCGCTGCAATTCGCGAGGTTGGCGTACACCCGGAGAAGGTTGTCAATATCACAGAGGTTCCCGGACATGGCACACAAGGCGTGTGGATGGGCGAGCCCGTCAAACTTGGTCGCGCCAATTGGGTGGAGGGCCAAGACAGCAGCGAAACCAGCGCATGGTTGCGCGTCGGGAACGCGGCTGCGAAGCCATTCCGCTATGTTGATCAAATCCGTGAAGGGGCCGCAGACCTCGTGCGTGGTTTGAAAGACCAAGGATTTGACGTGGTGCTCATGTCGGGTGACACAACCCCTGCAGTTGAGGCATTTGCAGCGCGGCTTGGCATCGCCAAATGGGTGGCCAAGGCGCTGCCACAAGACAAGGCGGCCCGCATCGCGGAATTGACGGCCTCCGGCAAGAATGTCTTGATGGTCGGCGACGGGTTGAACGACACGGCGGCGCTCGCGGGCGCACATGTGTCCATTTCTCCTGCCTCCGCACTCGATGCAGCGCGCGTCGCCTCTGACGTTGTGCTTCTTGGTGGTTCGCTTGCCCCGGTGGCCGACGCGCTCAGCACCTCCAAAATCGCGATCCGCCGGATCAAGCAGAACTTCACCATCGCCACATGGTACAACATCATCGCGGTGCCGCTGGCCGTCGCTGGGTTGTGCTCACCGCTGATAGCAGCATTGGCGATGTCATCATCGTCGATTACCGTATCTGTCAACGCGCTGCGGTTGCGGTAAGGAGGCACGCATATGAACGTTCTGGCCTATCTCATCCCGGTGTCATTGATCCTTGGCGGTGTTGGGCTGGCGGCGTTTGTTTTTACCGTTCGGTCGCGCCAGTATGATGACCCAAAGGGCGCGGCGCAGCGCATTCTGTCAGACGATTACGACGACAAACCAAAGGTTTGAATGCTCGCCTGTGGGCAATCCGACACCACCCCTAGCGGCCTGAAATCTGCACTACCCAAAACCTCGCGGCTGACCTATAGTGGCTGTGGATAAGTGGGACAAACCCACAGTCAGAGGCAGAGACGAAAAGAGGGGAACGGCCAATGCGCTGCCCATTTTGCGGGAATGTAGATACTCAGGTCAAAGACAGCCGCCCGGCGGAAGATCACGTTGCCATTCGGCGCAGGCGCTTTTGCCCAGCTTGCGGCGGGCGGTTCACCACGTATGAACGCGTTCAACTGCGTGACTTGGTGGTGATCAAATCGAACGGGCGTCGCGAAGACTTTGACCGCGACAAGCTGGAACGCTCCATCCGCATCGCGCTGCAAAAGCGCCCGATCGAGCCTGACCGGATTGATCAGATGATCTCGGGCATTGTGCGGCGCTTGGAAAGCCTCGGCGACACAGACATTGCATCGGCCCAGATCGGCGAGATTGTGATGGAGACGCTCGCGCGGATCGATACGGTCGCTTACGTGCGCTTTGCCAGCGTCTACAAAAACTTCCAGGAAGCCGACGATTTCGACAAGTTCGTCAGCGAACTCCGCCCGGATAAAGACAAACAGAAACCCGAAGACTAAGGGCAAGTCATGCGCCCGGATGACATGCGTTTCATGGACCGGGCGTTAGAGCTTGGCCGTCGCGGTTTGGGCAATACCTGGCCCAACCCCGCCGTGGGCTGTGTGCTGGTGCGGGACGGCGTGATCATTGGTGAAGGCTGGACCCAGCCCGGCGGCAGACCGCATGCCGAAGTGCAGGCTTTGGCGGCAGCTTGCAATGCTTCGGGAGCCACGGCCTATGTCACGTTGGAGCCATGTTCGCATACTGGCGAAACGCCACCCTGCGCACAGGCTTTGATTGATGCAGGCATTGCGCGGGTCGTTTCGCCTTTTGAAGACAGCGACCCGCGTGTGTCCGGCCTGGGCTTCGATATGCTGCGCGCGGCAGGCGTAGACGTTGTCACGGGCGTCGGGGCAGATCAGGCGGCGCTGGATCACGCCGGTTTCTTCCAACGCGTCCAGAAGGGGCGGCCCATGCTGACCCTGAAACTCGCCACAAGCCTCGATGGTCGCATCGCAACCGCAAGTGGCGACAGTCAGTGGATCACCGGACCAGAGGCGCGCGCAGAGGTGCATCAATTGCGTGCGACGCATGACGCGGTGATGGTCGGCGCAGGCACCGCGCGGGCGGACGACCCCATGCTGACGGTTCGGTGTTTCGACGCCATCAGACAGCCAGTGCGAATTGTCGTGTCGCGCCGTCTGGACCTGCCTGCTGACAGCAAACTGGCCGATACAATTGATCATGCGCCGGTTTGGCTGTGCCACGGATCTGATGCGCCAAAGGACAGGCAGGCGGCATGGGCGAGGAAAGGCGCGACCTGCATCGAAGTCCCGCTTGACGGAACACGCCTTGATGTCGCGGTGATGATGCAGGCGCTTGGCGATCAAGGCCTGACTCGCGTGTTCTGCGAAGGCGGCGGCGAATTGGCGGCAAGCCTTTTGACGGCTGAACTGGTAGATCGTCTCGAAATCCACGTTGGCGGTGTGATCATCGGCGCTGAAGGGCGGCCCGCACTTGGTGCTTTGGGGTTAAACTCGCTGTCGGGCGCGCCGCGGTTTGACTTGAGCGCCGTGCGGCAGGTTGGGAATGACGTCGTGCAAAGCTGGGTCCGTCAGCGCCGCCAGAGCCAGGAATAGCTTGCCAACACGCCCTGCGTCTTGGCGAGTAATCGCAGTCGTTTTGGGGTTGAAACGCTTCCGCTTTCCAATCGATCCAACACGACCTCTGGTGGACATGCTTGGCCGGTGACGGGATCAAAGTAGCGCGGGTAAGCGATCAGCGCCGCATAGGCCAGCGCCTCTACTGAGACGACAGTATTGCGCCGCGCAGGCATGGGGCAGAGGTCCGTTGTCAGGCCCCACCCAGCATAGAACGGAATGCCGAGTGTGGTGACAGGCACCTCTCGCAACAGCGCCTCGAACCCGGTGAGTGACGTCATCGTCCAAACCGCATCCACTTGGCCCAAAACGTTTGCCATAGGCTCATCTGTGACGATCCGATCAGCCCAATTCTCCGCATTAGCGACCGAGCCGGAGCGCAACCCAGCCACCACGTCAGGATGGGGTTTGTAGACAATGAATGCGTCGGCATTGGCATGACGCGTGCGCTGCAAAAGGTCTTGATTGGTTTTGACCTCGGGGCTGCCCAAGCGGATCGACGCGTCATCTTCGACCTGACCAGGAACAAGGATCACCGGTCGATAGGCACTGTCGAACGCAACCGCATTCTTACGACCCGTCGCGTATTTCGTGACGCCGCTGGCGATCATCCGGTCGATCAAAGCGCGCGCGCGGTTCAATGCGTAATCGGGTAGTTCCGCACCATGCGCAATCAGGCCCTCCAACCGGGAGGCGCGCGTCGCGTCGAAATACATGCCCTGTTCGTCAAGCACCAAAGACATCGGCGGGACAAGCTCAGCCCCTAACCCTTGCGATCGTATAAACCCGTCTTCGACGTTCCAGACGCCTTCATCGGC
>CAZCOX010000115.1:0-4910 GCA_964500115.1 uncultured Rhodobacterales bacterium | reverse complement strand
TGCGTCTTGATCAGAATGCGCGCGCCGGGATGTTCTGTCTGCGCGTAGTAAAGCATCTCGGCAAACCGCGCATGCGCCATATCCGCGTTGGGCAAGGAGGCAGTCACGGACGCATCACCGACCGTTTGATCGATTACCAGAACATAGCCCGGTTCTGGCAAGGGCTGGTCAGGGTCGTAAGCGCTGTACTTGGAAAGCTTCAGTGTCTTGATCCGTGCGATGTTATCCCGTGCGCGTTTCAGCAAGGCGGCATCGTCCAACGGGTCTTCTATCAAGAGCGCTTCCAGATCGGATGGCGCAGATGCATCGAAATGCAGACCCGTCTTGTCCAACGTCAGGCCAAGCGGTGGTTCATTTCCAACCCGACCCGGATGCAAAGACCGCAAAAACGCGTCCTCGACACGCAGAATATTGGCGGATTGGCTTTTCGCTATCTTCTGCCCGCGCGCGGCACTGGGTGCCGCCCCCCAAATGCCAACCCAGTCTTCCTGCGCTGGCCGCCCAAGACTGACCTGCCATCCGGACAATTCAAGGATGCGCTTGATCCGGGTCTTCGTCAGAAAACCGCTGTTGTAGACACAAAGACGCCGGGGTTTTCGCGCCCCGGCGTCTGATTTGTTTTGCCGTGCCATGCGGCGCGCTACGGTGAAGTCGTCAGACTACCTGTCGCCGCTGACGAAAGGGTAGACACGCCCCCCAGAGTGCCATTCACCGCCGCGATTGTGCGGTTCCATTTCACAATCGGCGCTTCGGTTACGTAGATCGTGTCGCCATCACGAATGACAAAATCACGCGCTGTGAACATGCCATTGGGCTCTGTCAGGTCGAGCACGTAGATCAAGCGTTGCGCGCCGATCAAATCGTTACGCCCCAATACCGAATTGGCGATCTCTGCCGCTTCGTTGCGGAACACGAATACGCCCGTCGGGTCTGCGGTCGCTGCGGCCAAACCGCCAAGCTGTGCCAGCGCCTCGATCAATGATATGGTTTGTTTGGTAAAGCTGAGCTGCGTTTGCGCACCTGTCGCACCGAGGGCCGTGAACTGGCGTTGGTCAGCTTCGATCAGAATGCGATCGCCGTTGCGGAGCGCGATGTCGAGCTTTGGATCACGGTAGAGGTCTTCAAACCAAATGGTTTCGCTGACATTGCCGCGCGTCACGGTCACTCGCGCAATTTCGGTGCTCTCACCCACGCCACCGGCACTGGCCAGCATTGAGGCAAGCGTGCTTGTCGGTCGGGTGATTGGAAAGACACCTTGCGTACCGGCGGAACCAAGGATCGAAACCGTTGCTCCATCGCCTGCAGTACGGCGGACTTCAACCTGCGGGTCAGGCGTTTGGTCCTGCAACTTGTTGGTGATAACGCGCCGGATTGCTTCGGGGGTGTTTCCCGCGGCTTTGATCCGACCCGCGTAAGGCACAAAAATAAACCCGGCGCTGTCGACCTGAACGGCTTCGAGCGCCGTAGAATTCACACCTTCGCCAGCCAACAAACCGTCGTCGACGTTTTCCCAGATCGTCAGACCAAGCGTGTCGCCGGGGCGGATGATGTCAGAGCTTTGAACCGACGCGTTGATCAGCTTGGATGAAAAGCCAAGCGCAGGGATCACAGCCGTCGCGCGCGTCACCCGGTCATCGACGGCAACGACAAACGCGTCGCCTTCGCGTTGCACAGAACCGGCAAAGATTTGCTCTTTGTCTGGGCCAACACTGGGCAGGCCACACGACGCCAAAAGCGCTGTAGACAGCACCAATGCGATGGGACGGGCCCACCGGGAATTTGAACTGAACACTGCTCGGTCTCCTCGACCAGTTATTGTCTGCCTCGGTTTATCTTTTTTGCGTAAGCTACCGGAATCCGGGCAGTTTGGCCAGTACTAGGGGTAGTGCCGATTACTGGACAAGCCGCAACTGTTGCGTCTTGGACTCGTGTGATGACAGGCGGTGTTCGTAGGGATCATTTGCCGATAGCATCAGATCGACCACCTGCCGCAGCAACTGAGCGCGGCCTTTTGCCGAGTAGAACCCACCCGGAATTTGGCTCGTCTCCAGCAGGAACCGGCGGTAAACGCTGTGCGCTTCGGGGTCAGGCGATTGCGGGTCGGCGAAAAACGCGGGCAGGGGCTGAGACGAGACAAGACCAGGTTTGTCGTAAACGCTAGTGCCGAAACTGCGCACTGGGATGCCCCGCCAAAGTGCCTGATGTGCCGCCGTTGAATTGACCGTCACTGCAGATCGCGCCGATTTGAGAAGCGCTGCAAGCTTGCCGCCACGCGCGTAACTCACGCGGTCGCTGACACCGTGCCGCTTTGCGCAAGCCTTGAGGGTTGCTTCGATTGGCGCACGCCCGTCCTCAAGAGGGTGGGCTTTGAAGATAAGCCTGTGATGCGCAGGCGCGCCTTTGGCAAAGCCTTCGACGACCATTTCGACGAATTGTGTTTGAGACGAAAAATCCGAAAACGCGCGAAAACTTGCGTCATGTTCCAATTGCAGCAGCACGACGTGATAGGGCCAACCGCCATTCCGCACGCGGTTCGTTGCAATCCAACGCTGCAGCATGTGCCGCGGACGGCGGAGCAGGCGCAAAAGCTGCAGCTTGAATTCCTCTTGCACAGATTGGTCGCGATGCGGCCGGTAGTTCGGAAAGGAGTGATTTCGGAACATCACGTGCCAATGATAGAGCGCGCCGTGGATCATATGCTGGCGCAGATCGCCCCAGCGATCCGGCGGCACCAGCGGCGCGTCAGCTGTGTGCGACAAGGCGGTGCGCATTTGCTCAAGCGTGATGCGCATCAGGCGGGAGTTACCATTGGAACCACCGCGCTCGTAAGTCGCCCAATAGGGGCGCAGATACCCTTCCTCAAAGATATGCACGGTAAGACCCCGCGCTTTTGCGATGGCCACGGCCTCCGCGTGATGCTTGCGAGTGTCCCCGTACAGAACAACGTCCGTTGCGTTGGTTTCCTCCAGCCATGCAGACAACTGGTCAGGCCAGTTCCGAAGAGACGCTGTAAACCGCAATAGTGTCTCACGGTTTTTCCAACCCGTCACATCACCCGCATTAAACGCGACGCGCCAACAGCGTGCGCCGGTTTCTTCCAAGTGCCGCGAGAGGTCTGAAAAGTACGGTCCATGCGGCCCTTGCAGGAACAGAAAGACGGGTTTGCGGGGCGTTAGCTCAATTTCTTCTACGCGACTCATTCGGCCCACTTTCTGTCCGTTTGAAAACAGGCTACCACAGGTTTCGGGCATTTGAGAACGCCGCGCTACAAGACTTTGTGGTGCGGCGCAGCGGAAGGGCAAGATCATGTTCACAGGCATTGTGACGGATATCGGCGAAGTGAAAGAACTTGAGAAGCGCGGCGACCTGCGCGCGCGAATTGCGACGCGCTATCATACCGATGGCATCGATATTGGTGCGTCGATTGCCTGTGCTGGTGTGTGCCTGACAGTTGTTGAACTGGGCGCCGATTGGTTCGACGTGGAGATCAGCGCCGAAACGCTCGACAAGACAACGCTGGGCCGGTGGGAAATCGGTACACGGATCAATCTCGAACGCGCACTGAAAGTTGGTGACGAACTGGGCGGTCATATTGTGTCGGGTCATGTGGACGGGCTTGCGCGCATTGTCGAGATGACGCCAGAGGGTGACAGTATGCGCTTTGTGTTCGACGCGCCCAGGGCGCTGGCGCGATTCATCGCTGAAAAAGGGTCAGTCACCCTCGACGGCACGTCGTTGACAGTGAACGAGGTTGATGGCACCAGGTTTGGGATCAACATTATCCCGCACACCCAAGAGGTGACGACGTGGGGCAATGCAAAGGTCGGGGATGATGTAAACCTCGAAATCGACACGCTCGCGCGTTACGTTGCGCGTCTCGCTGAGATGCAAAACTAAGCGCTAGGCGACGCGCATCGCCCGTTTGCCGATAGCCCATGTGACGATGCCACCCGCCGCATAAGCCGCGCCAAGAAACAGAACCGGCCCCCACAGGGGTGCACCTTGATACAGGGCAATGAGGATCGGCGTGCCTGTCAGGTTTCCAAGATTGCCCATCTGCGCAAGCGCGCCATTCGCCAGTGCGCGACTGTCGGCATCTGCATTCAATTGCGGAACGATGGCAAAACCTGACCCCTGAACCAGCGCCATCGCGGCAAACAGAACCAGAATGGTTACAGCGGAAAAGCCGAACATCGCAACGCAAACTGCAGCGCCAAAGCACCCAGCGAACCCAATTAGGACAACGCGAAGCGCTGGCAGCCGCGACAGCAAGGCGATCCCAATCGTCAGCGCAACCGCGATCGACAACAAGGGTGCGAGCGGCGCGAGCCAGACGGGCGCTTGTCCGTTCGTGACCAGAGGCAGCGACGTCAGGATCGACACGAAGGTGAGTGTATAGCACAGCCAAGCAAATGCGGGTGTCGCGATGCCTGGTGTCGCGTAAGCCGTCGCATGGCGTTGCAGGATTGATTTCCAGGACAGCGACTCTGAAACCGCGGGTTCCGAACGGGGCAAGGCAACAACACACATAAGCCCTGCAACACCCATCCAAACACCGTGTCCCGCGATGAGTATCGACAAGCCGCCAAATGCAATAACGCTTGGTGCAATGAGCGCCATCAATGCGAACGCCACGCCGAAAAACGTGCTCCATAGCGTCAGCGCCGCGGGTCTGAATCGTTCGCCAGCCTGGTCGGCAATCAGAGTTGGGGCCGCGACAACAATCAAAAGTTGCGACGCGCCTTCCAACACCCTGCTGGCTATCATCACGGGCAGGGCCGGTAAACCCGCTTGCCAAAGCGAAGTCGCGGCACCAAGGAAAAGGCCAATGATCAACGCATGTCGTGGGCCAATCCGGTTTACGACCATACCCGCGACCAGCCCAAATAAAACGCCCATCAGACTTATCA
>CAZCOX010000114.1:9054-10302 GCA_964500115.1 uncultured Rhodobacterales bacterium | reverse complement strand
ACGTCATCAGACTGCGCCAGCAAAGCCATCACCGGCACATCCAAAGCCCCAGCAAGTGCCGCCAGTGTCGTAAGCGAAGGCGAGACCTGACCATTCTCGATACGACTCAGCATGGCCTGGCTAATTCCCGCATCCGACGACAAAGATGTCAGGGTTTGTCCCCGATCCTGTCGAAGCCGCGCCACCGCCCGGCCAACAGCTGCCTCGATTTCAGCCTTCTTTGTCATCAATCCCGCCCAAATGTATGCGCTTGGCGTCAAATAATCTTGACGCAACATAACCTTTAATAAAAAATATGCACATGATGCAACGCTATTCCTTTGGCGCCCTGCTCCGCCACGGTCTCAATAAACACACCACTTGGAAACGCGCCTGGCGTGCCCCGCCGCTCAAAAACCGTTACGATGTCATTGTTATCGGCGCAGGTGGGCACGGCTTGGCAACGGCCTACTACCTCGCCAAAGAACACGGGATCACCAATGTCGCCGTATTGGAGCGTGGCTGGCTGGGCGGCGGCAACATCGCCCGCAATACGGTCACGATCCGGTCGAACTATATGCGCGATGCTTCGATCCCGTTTTATGTGAAGTCTGTCGAACTCTACGAGGGTCTGACCAAAGAGCTGAACTTCAACATGATGCACTCCAAACGCACCATGGTCGATGTGGTTCAAACCTACCCCAAGATGAGAGAGCTGCGTCGACGACAGCTGACCATGGACATCTACGGGTCCACCTATGAGCAGATCAGCGCGGACGAGGTTCGGCGGCGCATTCCGGCGCTGACCGGCGGAGGCCAGGACGCGCGTCTGCCCGTGATCGGCGGCATGGTGCACACCGATGCAGGTGTGAACCGGCACGACGCGGTGGCTTGGGGATACGCGCGCGCAATCGATGCGATGGGGGTTGAGATCCATCAGCAAACAGCGGTGGAACATCTCGTGCGCGGGGCCGATGGCCGGATCGAAGGGGTGCAAACCAACCGGGGCTTGGTGCGTGCACCAAAGGTCGCCGTTGCCGTTTCGGGCCATACAACCACGCTCACAGAAACCGCCGGTTTGAAACTGCCACTGCGCACGATGAACCTGACGGCGTTCGTGTCGGAACCCGTGAAGCCGCTGGTCGATGTGATCGTGAACTGCCCGGACTCCGGTTTCTATTTTAGCCAGTCTGACAAAGGTGAAATGGTCATCGGCGGAGCGCCCGATATGGGTCAATCCTTCCGCCGTGATATCAAACAACACGTCTT
>CAZCOX010000114.1:0-8954 GCA_964500115.1 uncultured Rhodobacterales bacterium | reverse complement strand
CTGCCCGTTTTGCGGCCCGCGCAATGAAAGCGAATTTGCCTTCGGAGGACCGGTGAAACCGGATCGCCCTGACCCGAACACTGTGAGCGGAGAGGACTGGGTCAGGTACCTGACACAAGTGCCCAACCCGCTTGGCCCGGTGCAGGAACGCTGGTGGCACGTGAAAGGGTGCGGCACCTGGCTCACCATCTGGCGTGACACGCGTACCCACGACATCGTGGAAGGCCCCGTCGATGCAGAGTAATCGTCTGAAAAGCGGCGGCCGGATCGATCGATCGAAACCGCTCAACTTCACGTTCAACGGGCGGCCTTACAAAGGTTTCGAAGGTGACACGCTGGCCTCTGCTCTGCTGGCCAACAATGTGCGTCTGACCGCACGCAGTTTCAAATATCACCGGCCACGCGGGATCATTGGGTCAGGCGTTGAGGAACCGGCGACACTGGTCGAACTCCTCGGCGAAGATGCCAGCGGCAACCGTCCGGCGACCACTGTGCCACTGACAGATGGGCTTGCCGCAGAGTCGGTAAATTGTTGGCCGACACCTGAGTTTGACTTTGGCGCGGTCAATCAGTTGATCTCGCGATTCATTCCGGCGGGATTTTATTACAAAACGTTCAAATGGCCGGATTGGCATTTGTTTGAGCCGTCAATCCGCAAAGCCGCAGGTTTGGCCGGCGCTCCTCAGTCGCCGCCCAAATCCGGCCATTTCGAAAACCGCTTTGCCCATTGCGACGTACTGATCGCGGGTGCAGGCCCTGCCGGTCTATCGGCGGCTCTGGCGGCAGGGCGCGCAGGCTTGCGAGTCATGATCGCGGATGAAGGGTCGGAAGCAGGCGGCAACCTGCTGAACCGAAATCTGGTGATTGCGGATGCGCCTGCGCTGGACTGGGTTGCTGGGGTTGTTGCCGAACTGGCGGCGATGCCCAATGTCACGCATCTGCAGAACGCAACAGTGTGGGCGTATCGCGAACACAACTTCCTCATGGTCAATGAACGCGCGCCTGAGAACCCCAGCGTGCTGGAACGCAACTGGCGCGTCCGCGCAGGCCACGTGATCTGCGCCACCGGGGCGATTGAGCGCATGATGGTCTTTGGCAACAACGACCGCCCCGGCGTCATGCTCGCCTCTGCTGCGCAAGCCTATGTGAACCGATGGGGCGTGTGTCCCGGCAAACGCGCAGTGGTCTTCACCAACAACAACTCGACGTATGAAGTTGCCAGGGATATGGCGGCGGCGGGGATCGAAGTTGCCGCTATTGTAGACAGTCGGACCACTGTACCAAATGCGGCTTTGGTTTGTGTTCAAGGTATCCAGGTCCTCACGGGCCACGTCGTGCAAACAGTCAAAGGACGGCGGGCTATCAAATCCGTTCAGATCACCCCCGTCAGCGGCGGCACCGCGCAGAGGATTACTTGTGACCTCCTCGTACATTCCGGCGGCTGGAACCCGGCGGTGCACCTCTGGTCACAATCTCGCGGGACGTTGCGCTATGACGAAACCTTGTCGACCTTTCTGCCGGACAGTCCGGCACAAGCGGTAACCAGCGTAGGTGCTGCCAATGGCGAAATGTCCCTCATGGGCGCGTTGCAAAGTGGTGCAACCGCAGGCGCGTCTTTGGCGAAGACCACAGCGGAAACACCGAGAGTGGCGGATGAGCTAGCATATACCGTCGAACCGATCTGGCGGGTCGAGAACACAAAGGGCAAAGCCTTCCTAGACATCCAAAACGATGTGACGGTTGACGATGTGCATCTCGCCCTGCGCGAGGGATACGACAACGTCGAACACGTCAAACGCTACACGACCGGTGGGATGGGCATTGATCAAGGCAAGACTGGCAATATCAACATCATCGGCACAGTCGCGATGGAGCAAGGAGCCAGCCCCGGCGAGGTCGGTACCACCACCTTCCGATCTCCGTATACGCCCGTTTCCTTCGGTGCGATTGGCGGCATCCGTGAGGAGAGCGTTGTCTTCCCCTATCGGCACACTCCCATCACCAAATGGAACCATGAACAAGGCGCGTTTATGTATGAGGCGGGCGCGCGGTGGCGGAGGCCCGGGTATTTCCCGCGCGACGGTGAGAGTTTTCTCGACACCGTAAACCGCGAATGTCGCGCGGTGCGCAACGGGGTTGGGGTCTATGACGGCTCGCCACTTGGAACATTTGAACTGAAAGGCCGCGACGTCGGCAAGTTTCTCGATTTTATCTACACCAACGTCATGTCGACCTTGAAACCCGGTCAGGGGCGGTATGGCTTGATGCTCAGCGACGATGGGCTGATCCTCGACGACGGCGTGGCGCTGCGGTTGTCGGAGCATCGCTGGTTAATCTCCACCTCCACCGGCCATGCGGACGCGATCAATTCCCATATGGAAGAGTTGCTGCAAACGCAGTTCCCGGATTGGAACGTCTTTGTCACCACCGTCACGAGCCAATGGAACAACGCCACTGTCTGCGGCCCAAAAACGCGTGAGGTGATGCAGGCACTGGGAACGGATATCGACATCTCGACGGAAGCATTGCCCTTCATGGGTTTTGCCGAGGGCAAAGTTGCGGGCATTCCAGCACGGGTGGTTCGGGTGAGCTTTACCGGTGAGCTGTCTTTTGAAATCAATGTCGCCCCCCGCCATATGCGCGACCTTTGGACAAAGATCATGGAAGTGGGCGCGCAGTTTGGGATTGAGCCGGTCGGGTCCGAGGCCAGCCATGTCTTGCGTGTTGAGAAAGGGTTTCTGTCGCTGGGCCATGAGGTGGATGGCACCGTTGACCCGATTGACCTGGGCATGGGTTGGGCGATGTCGAAAAAGAAGCCTGACTATCTGGGCAAACACGCGGTGCATTTGCGCCGGTCGGGCACGTCAAACCGGCGGGAGCTTGTCGGGTTGTTGCCCGAACCGGACTGCATGATCCCTGAAGGCGCGCCACTGACGCCCGGAGGAAAGAAGAAACCCACCGAAGGGCTGGTGACTGCGTGTGTCTACAGCACGGTCAATGAGCGTTGGGTTGGGTTGGCTCTGCTTGAAAACGGTCATGCGCGCCATGACGAAATCGTACATGTGCGGCTGAAAGACAAAATCATCCCAACCCGGGTCACGCCGCCCATTCACTATGATCCCAAGGGCGAAAGGCTAAGATCCTGACATGCCATATGACGCACAAATCGACCGCCTTCCGCCATTTGCCCTGTTTGACCTGAAAGGCCCGAAAGACGCGCTTTTGGACTGGGCACCAACGCTGCCGGTATTCCCCGAAACGCCAAACACTCTGGCGCGCTCCGGCGAGGATGCTCTGTGCTTCACAGGTCCAAACAGGTGGCTCTTGCGCGCTCCACTGGACCGCGAAGAGGCATTGGAAACCGAACTTCGCCCGACGGATGCACCACCCGAGATCAGCATCGTCAAAGTGTCGGACACGTTGACCTTCTTCCGCGTCACAGGCCGGGATGCGGCACAGGTCCTCTCAATCGGCTGTCCTCTCGACATTCACCCTGACGTGTTTGGCCCAGATGCGGTGAGCTATACCGAATTCTTCGGCCTCAAAGCTTTGCTTTTGCGCTGCGAAGGTGGCTTCGACTGTGCGGTTGAACAAAGCTTTGGGGATATGATCGAAGACTATATGTCCCGCGCCATGGCATAGGAGGAGCGCCCATGTCCCGAACCCATATTCACAAATACCAAACCCGGTATCACGCACAGGCAACCTACTCGAAAGCGATCCGGGCGCGCGGCGATCTTGTCGTTATGCAAGGTCAGGTCGGCACGCTTTTGGACGGAACAGTTGTCGGCGAAGGTGATCCCGGTCAGCAGGCTGATCAAGCCTGCCGCAATATCGAAAAATGGATGATTGAGGCGGGCGGGAGCCTCAAAGATGTGGTCAAGCTGACTGTATATGTCACCGACATCTCGTATCGCGGGCCGGTTTATGAGGCAATCAACCGGTGGTTCGAAGGCGTACACCATTGTTCAACGGGCGTGGTTGTCAGCGCTTTGGCGGACCCGGCACTATTGGTTGAGATCGACGCGATGGCGGTGATTGACGACGAATAGCGCCGTGCGAGACAGCCACTGTTTCGCGCGGCCTCGTTGTTCGAAAGCGCTAGAGCCGCACTTGCACTTTCCCGTCTTTCACGCGTGTTTCAAACACCCGCATTTTGCGTGTGGCAGGAGCCGAAACGGGCGATCCGTCCCGCACGTCAAAGGCGCCTTGATGCAGCGGGCACTCGATGACATGGCCGTCGAAGTACCCGTTACAGAGGTCTGCCCCACCGTGATTGCACAACGCCAGTGATGCATAAACGCCGCTGGGCGTGTCGTAGACCGCAAGCATACGCGACCCTAATGCCACGCGTGTCACCCAACCTGCTTCTAGTGCGTCCACATCCAAAAGATCGCGCCAAGGTTTCTCATCCGCCATAGATCAGCCTCGTGTGCCTGCGATCCGGCGTAAAATGTCCCAGTGCGCGGCCAGATAGCCGCCTGGTTCTACAAATATATGATCTTTGAGCTTCTCATGCAGACGAGGCAGTGCATGAAACGGAACGGACGCCACATAGTGATGTTCCGCATGGTAATTCATGTTCCAACACAAAAACCGCCACGGGGCTGAGACCAGATTTGTGCGTGTGTTTTCAGACATCTGCGCCACTGTCGGGCGCCCCACATGTTCTGTCATGCGGATGAACCGCATCACCGGTTCCCCCAGGATCAGCGGGATCAGCCAATACCAGATCAACCCCCACCAGCCAGTCAGCGCCATCGTCACAAAGACCAGCGCATAGATCGCCAACATGATCCGCGCGTCGCGATAAACAGCCTGGTGCTCGACACTGGGAATAAACCGCAACTCGCCTTCGCTCAGGCGCCCCATCGCGTGGCGCATGATTTCGTTTAATTTGGCGCGCCAGTAGGGAACCGCAGAAAGATACCACAAGTATTCGCCAATCGATTTCGGCATCGGCACCATCTCGGGATCGTCCCCGGTGATCTGCGTATATGTGTGGTGGTCGCAATGCTCATACCGGAAAAACCGATGCGGTAGGATAATGATCAAGCCGCAGATTTGACCCACGAGATCGTTCAGCCACCGGGTTCGAAAGACTGTGTAATGCACGCATTCATGTTGTAGCGAAAAGTGATGCACCAGCACGATGCCATGCACAAACATGGCAGGCCAGATCAGCCAGCTGTCCCAGGTGAGCGTGATCAGGGTTGTTGTACCAATGAGAAGCAAAACCCAGAGCGCCAGTCGTTTCAATCCGGGCGCATCCGAGCGTTGCATAAAGGATTTCAGCTCTTCGCGTGTGAGTTTACCTTCGGCCAAAGCCTGTGTCAGCGGTGTGACAATTGCTTCCGTCATAGGAATGTCCGTTCAATGTGCGGTTTGGTAAATCTACTTCAAACCGACGCCGGAGACGGGAGTGCTCCGCACCATGGGGTCCGGCGAACCTCGGCCCCATTGGCGCAGACTAAAGCAAGCGAATACCCAAAGATCAAGCGGTTGTTCAAGACACCGCCGCCATGGCTTGCGGGTTTGTCGTTTGGCCCAACTTCCGCAGCCCGATATCAAGCTCCGGGCGCTCAAACAATGCTGCCACGCAGGGGTAGGTCCGCAGTATATCGGCGCCTGCCGGAAGGCGCTCTGCGTGGAAGTATCCGTTTTCCCAGTACATGATCCCGTCGATCGCAATAGACGGGTCAAACACGTTCCAGCTGATCTCACCCGGCGCGTAGCTGCCGCAGGTATGGAAGTGAAGAATGCGCGGGTTGCCAAAGGCCGACCCACCCCAGCGTTCATAATTTTCGCGCATGTCCCAAGGATAGACACAACCGGGGTGAATACCAGCGTGCCAGGAATGCACAAAATTCCTGTCGATCCCAAACATGGACGCCACACGATCATATTGCGCCTCGGCGCGTGCAACATCTTTGGGCGCGCCTTCGAAATGGGTCAGACGCCCAGCCTCCATGATGGCGAAAACCTGTTCATCGAATTCGATATTGTAGTCATCATAGTATTTTGAGCCTGTGCCCGTCAGGAAGGTCATCGCAACACGACCCGAAAAGGTGTGCGCCGGAGTCGGTGTGTGCACAGACATCGGAAAGCGCAGAATGGTCGTGTCGCCCGACGGGTCGAGGTTCATTTCCGGACGCCCTTGCACATCTGTTCCCAAGGGACACGTGATGCGGACGTCCTTGGCTTGATCCAGAACCGTGTTTATCCCCGACTTGATGTGAAGAAACGCATCGTGGTGGCCATTCGCAAACCCGGAGCCGAACAGCTCTTGGTTCAGCGCAAAGCTGACGATGATTTTTTTGCCCTGAGGCATGTCCGAAAACCGAAGCTGATCGCCCAATCGCGCCAGGAAGAGGATAATATCTGCAGCTTCGAACCGTTTGAGCAAATCTGACGGCAGGTGTGGATTCTCTGGATTGAACCCAACATCAACTGCGTCAACACTCAGACCCAAAGATTGGGCCGCCCGCATGACCACGCCCACTGCTGCTGAGTCAAAGTAACCGTATTCCGGTGGCTCAAAAGCGATCAAAAGGCGATCACCCGGCTCAGCTTTCGCGCAATTTTCAAGCAGGTTCCGCGCGCCGCGTTCTGGAGACAAGTCAGACATTCAATTACCTTCGGTTCTCCCGCCGAAGTTACCGTCAAGGCTTGCTCTCGAATATTTGTTTGTGATTATACTAATCATTAGAGCCACTAATATGATCATCAATCTCCCCTACCCCACGCTGCGCGCGTTCGAGGCTGTCGTCCGTCACTCGGGTTTTTCGGCAGCCGCGCAAGAGCTTGGCGTCAGCCAAAGTGCAATCAGCCAGCATGTAAAAACGCTGGAAGAGTGGCTGGGGCAGGAATTGTTGGTGCGCGGCGCGCGCCGATCCCGACCGACACCGGAGGGAGAACAACTGGCCCAAGCAATCTCTGATGGATTGGGACGCATTTCCAACGTGTGCAGCTCGTTGCGCGACAAACGGCGGTCGGACCGCACAATTGTGATTTCCAGCTTGCCCGGCTTTGCCTTTAACTGGTTGTTTTCGCGCCTACTTCATTTTGACATCGCACACCCGGAGCTTTCGATTTCTATCGCAACAGATACTGGCGAACATGCCTATACTGGAGCCGACTCCGACATTGGAATACGCTATGGGCGTGGGGATTTCCCGGGCCTGACTGCCGAACATCTGATGGGTGAACACCTGTTTCCGGTTTGCGCACCTAGTCTGTTACCACAACTCAAAACCGTTGCTGATTTGGCGACACAAACGCTCTTGGTTGACGAAAATCTTCCCTACGGCGATGCCAGCCCAAACTGGAACTATTGGGCCGATAAAAGTGGGGTCACATTACCCGACGCCCTGCGAACAAGACAATTCGGGCAGGCCAACATGGTCACGCAAGCGGCCATCGAAGGGCTGGGAGTTGCCCTTGGACGCGAACCGTTGGTGATCGACGCTTTGAACGACGGGCGACTTGTCCGGCCCTTTAAGGAAATCACGCAGTCTCAGTACAGCTACTGGCTTGTCTGCCGACCAGAGGTCCGGAGCCAGAAACGGGTTCAGATTTTTATGGATTGGATCAAGATGGAAGCCACTGCACAGCCCCCAATCCCTGATCATCGATCACCTAATGATTAGTGACTCTAATACACACCATTATCATTTCCGCATGGAAATTGAGCATAACGCACGCGCATAGTGCGATGGAGAAACAGCGCAACGGAGTAAAACCATGTTCCTGAAGAACTGCTGGTACGTCGCAGCGTGGAGCAAAGACATCGGTCGCGAACTGAAAGCAGAGACTTTTCTGGGCGAGAACATTGTGCTCTACCGCCAGACGGATGGTACGCCCGTCGCTTTGGAAGACGCCTGTCCGCATCGCAAACTGCCTTTGTCCAAGGGCAACCTGATCGGCGATGTTGTGGAATGCGGATATCATGGGTTGAAATTCGATTGTTCCGGCAAATGCACCGACAGTCCGACCCAGCGCGGGATGACGCCCCGTCGTGCCGTCGTCAAATCATATCCGGTCGTCGATCGCTACCGGTTCCTGTGGATATGGATGGGCGACCCAGCGCTGGCTGACCCGGACAAGATTTTTCCCATCGAGAACTTCGATGACGATGCTTGGGGTAAAACAGATGGTGGGGTTATGGATATCGACTGCCACTACCTTTGGGTCTGTGACAACTTGTTGGACCCTTCCCACGTTGCGTGGGTTCATGTCAGCTCGTTCGCGGGCGCGGGCACAGATCACGAGCCATTAGACCTGCAAAAAACGGATCGCGGCGTGGTCGTATCCCGCTGGATATCGAACAAACCGCCATCGCCCTATTACGCGAAGCTTGTCGAATTCGAAGGCGATTGCGACCGACTGCAGCATTACGAAATGTGCATGCCCGCCATTGGGCTCAACAAATCGATCTACACGCCCGTCGGAACCGGTGGGTACGACAGCACGCCGGTGGACAAGACATTCATTAACATCAGCTACAACTTCATGACGCCGATTGATGAAGACCGCACGCGGTATTTCTGGTTCCAGCACCGCAATGGTCGCCCCAACGATCCCGAAGTCTCAAAGTTCATGAATGACGGCGCGCGGATGGCATTTATCGAGGATAAAGAAGTCCTGGAAGAGGTGCACAAAGGCATGAAAAACGCCGTAACGCCGCATATCGACCTTGGTCTAGATGCCGGGGCCAAGACCTTCCGTCTGATGTTGGACCGCGCCATCCAAGCGGAAAGCGCTGAAGCGCAAGCCGCCGAGTGATGTCGGCACTTGCACCGCACTTGATGGATTTGCCGGAGCTTGACTTTGGTTCATCAGAATATGCGCAACGTCCGTTCGAAGCTCTGGCCGGCTGGGCACAGCGCTGGCAAATCGCCCGCAGCAAGCGCGGTGTTGAGTTGCTGGATTATGACCTGTGTCGCAAGGCCATC
>CAZCOX010000113.1:7989-10395 GCA_964500115.1 uncultured Rhodobacterales bacterium | reverse complement strand
GCTGACTATGGCCTGCGATCCATCGGGATTGGTGAGCGTGTCTTGCCGCGCAGCGATTACACGTTGTGTCAGCAGTTTGTGCTGATCGGCTCCGGCATGATCTGGAACATCTATTTCGGTGTGCTGGCCCTTTGCACTGGGTTCTTTCTGGCAACAGCCGTGGCCCTGGGCAAATTCTCGTCCAACCCATGGCTGAAAAAACCATCTGAATGGTTCATCTTCCTCTTCCGTGGCTCGCCGCTCTTCATTCAGTTTTTCTTTGCGTATTTCCTGTTCCTGAGCCTCAAACAGGTCTTCCCCGTCTTTACCCCGTTCACTTCGGCGTGGCTGGGTGCGCTTGTGGTGCTCTTCCTCAACACCGCGGCCTATTCGGGCGAGATATTCTATGGCGCGCTCCAATCCGTGCCCAAGGGCGATACCGAGGCTGCGGATGCCTATGGCATGACCGGCTGGACCCGGTTCAAACGGATCACATGGCCCACGATGTTAAGACTGGCATGGCCCGGCTATACAAACGAGGCGATCTTTCTCTTTCACGCGACCACGCTTGTCTATTTTTCGGGCTTTCCGGCGTGGCAGCAACGGGGCGACGCGCTCTACTATGCCAATTTTTTTGCCGACAAAACGTTCAACCCGTTTATCCCCTACCCGATCCTCGCCTTCTATTTCATCCTGCTGACGCTCGTGATCATCGGGATTTTTGGCATTGTGAACAAACGGTTGAACCGTCACTTGCCGTCTGACGCCCGGTCAAAGATGAAGCTCAAGATGAACATCATCCGCTGATATTCGGGGTTGCCAATCCGGCTGCGCGCTGGCTATTCATAATTTGATCAAATTATTTTCGAGGCTCCATGTCAGCCGATCCAGCCCAATGGCTCAGGTCTCATCCGGATGTGCGATCTATCCGCGTCGCCGCATCTGATCTCAACGGCGTTCCCCGTGGCAAACGCATGCCCAGCCGCTTTGCAGACAAGGCGATCAGCGGTGGAACACGTTTTCCCCTATCCGTTCTGAACCTCGATATCCGGGGCGAAGACATCCACGACAGCCCGCTGGTTTACGCGCAAGGCGATGCCGATGGGGTGCTGATGCCGACGGAGCGCGGCTTTGTTCCGATGCCATGGCTGAACACGCCTTCCGCATTGCTGCCACTTTGGATGTACCGCGATGATGGCACCGTGTTCGACGGCGACCCGCGCCATGCGCTGGCCCGCGTGGTCGACCGCTACAGGGCACGTGGCCTAAAACCCGTCGTGGCGATGGAGCTTGAGTTCTTTCTGATCGACGACAGCAAAAAGCACCTGCGCGTCCCCGCCTCCCCCCGGTCCGGCAAGCGGCACAAGGCGGGCGAAATCTTGTCGATCCGTCTGCTCGACCAGTTCGACGAGTTTTTCAGCCAGCTTTATGATGCCTGCGAGGCGATGGACATTCCCGCCGATACCACCATTTCCGAGGCGGGTCTCGGGCAGTTCGAGATTAATCTGATGCATGTGGACGACCCGCTCAAAGCAGCCGACGATGCGTGGCTGTTCAAGATGCTGGTCAAAGGCCTGGCCCGGCAAAACGGGTTCGCTGCCTCGTTTATGGCCAAACCTTATGACAGCTACGCGGGTTCGGGCATGCACACCCATTTTTCCGTGCTGGACGCTGACGGGCGGAACATTTTTGATGATGGCACAGATGCGGGTACTGACACGCTGCGTCACGCCATTGCCGGATGTCTGAATGCCATGGCCGACAGCACGCTGATCTTCGCACCACATGCCAACAGCTTTGAGCGTTTGGTCCCAAATTCTCATGCGCCAACGGGTATTGCCTGGGCGTACGAAAACCGCACGGCCGCCATCCGTGTGCCATCCGGCGCGCCGGTGGCTCGCCGCATTGAGCATCGTGTGGCCGGTGGAGATGTGAACCCCTACCTGTCGCTGGCCGCCATTCTGGGTGCCGCACTCAACGGGATCGAAGACGCAAACGAGCCGCCTGCGCCGATCACCGGCAACGCCTATGCGCGTGACTTGCCACAAATCCCGGGCGCGTGGGACGCGGCTTTGGCGAAGTTTGAAAACAGCGACGCAATAGCCCGCATATTCTCGGACAGCCTGATCCGGAACATGGTTCTGACCAAACGGCAAGAGCAAAGCTTTGTGTCCGAACTGGATGACGATGCTCGGATCGCACTCTATTTGGATACGGTATGACCAACCCCTGTCAGACCAAATGCACAGGTGATGCATGAAGATCGGAATTCTGCAAACCGGCCTCGCGCCCGAAGAACTGGTGGACGATTTCGGCGAATACCCCGGGTTCTTTGAACGGCTTCTGGACGGCAACGGCTTTACCTTCGAAAGCTGGTCGGTGGTTCAGGATGTGTTTCCAGACGGGCCAGACGATGCGGATGGCTGG
>CAZCOX010000113.1:0-7889 GCA_964500115.1 uncultured Rhodobacterales bacterium | reverse complement strand
GGCCGAAGTTGTGGCCACAAACGACTTTTGCAAGAACGCCGCCCTGCTCTATCCGGGCAAGGCCTACACCGTGCAGCCCCACCCCGAATACGGCGATGACTTTATCCAGGGCCTGATTGACACACGCGGCAAAGGCGTTGTCCCGGATGCGATGATGCAAGACGCCCAAGCGCGCATGGGCCAACCGCTTGGCAACGCGCGTATGGCCGCACAATTCGCCACATTCTTTCGCGAAGGACGCCTCGCATGACCGACTGGAAAGACAATCTGCCTGACCCGGCGGCGCAATATCTATTGGGCAAACGCCTGGACGAGGTGGAATGTGTGATCGCCGACTTGCCCGGAATTGCGCGCGGCAAGGCGGTACCGGCCTCCAAATTCTCCCGGCAGGATTACTTTCACCTGCCCGACTCGATTTTCTTCCAAACCATCACCGGCGGTTGGGGCGAGGCCGCCGATGAGGCGGATGGCGGTTTCATCGAGCGTGACATGATCCTGAAGCCCGACATGACCACGGCAACCGCCGCACCATGGACCGGGGACTGGACCTTGCAAGTGATCCACGACGCCTTTGACCGCAAAGACCGCCCCGTGCCCTACGCCCCGCGCAACGTGCTCAAGCGCGTCGTGCAGCTCTATCGCGACAAAGGGTGGGAGCCGGTGGTGGCGCCCGAGATGGAATTCTTTCTGACCGCCCGCAATCTTGATCCCGCCAAAGCGATTGAACCGATGATGGGCCGATCCGGCCGCCCCGCCGCCGCGCGACAGGCCTACAGCATGACAGCGGTTGATGAGTTTGGCCCGGTCATCGACGACATCTACGATTTTGCCGAAGCGCAAGGGTTCGAGATTGACGGCATCACGCAGGAAGGCGGCGCGGGTCAGTTAGAGATCAACCTGCTGCACGGCGATCCGGTCAAGCTGGCAGACGAGGTGTTTTACTTCAAACGTCTAATCCGCGAGGCCGCTCTGCGCCACGACTGTTTTGCTACTTTCATGGCCAAACCCATCGAGGATGAGCCGGGCAGCGCGATGCACATCCACCATTCGATTCTGGATCTGGAAACGGGGCGCAACCTGTTCTCTGGCCCGCAGGGGGGCGAGACGGACGCCTTCTTTCATTTCATCGGCGGTCTTCAAACGCACATGCCCGCCGCCATCGCTGTCATCGCGCCCTACGTGAACAGCTACCGCCGCTACGTGAAAGAACACGCGGCCCCCATCAACCTTGAATGGGGACGTGATAACCGCACCACGGGCATTCGCGTGCCGCTCTCCGGGCCATCCAGCCGCCGCGTTGAGAACCGGCTGGCAGGTATGGATTGCAACCCATATCTCGGCATCGCGGCATCCCTGGCCTGCGGCTATCTGGGGCTGATCAACGAAATCCGCCCCTCCAAACAGTTCAAGAGCGACGCCTATGAGGGCGACGGGGATATCCCGCAAGTTTTGGGTCAGGCCCTGCAGCTTTTTGACGAGGCAGAAGAGTTGCACGAGATCCTTGGCCCCGAGTTCTGTCGGGTCTACTCGATCGTCAAACGCGCGGAGTATGAGGAATTTCTGCAAGTCATCTCGCCTTGGGAACGCGAGCACTTGTTGCTGAACGTGTAATGGGGGCTCTGCCCCCGGCCTGCGGCCTCCCCCGAGGATATTTTTGAACCAGAGAAGATATGAACCTGCTTTTTAGCAATGACCGTCGGGGTGAATACCCGCAAAGCTGGTACGCGGCGACGGCAACTCCCTTGGACCCGTTCCCGCCACTGGGCGGTGAAACGCGTGCCGATGTCTGCATCATTGGTGCGGGTTTCACAGGGCTGTCTGCGGCGCTGCATCTGGCCGAGATGGGGGCTGACGTGGTGGTGCTCGACGCGCATCGCGTCGGCTTTGGCGCATCGGGGCGCAATGGCGGGCAGTTGGGATCAGGTCAGAGGCAAGACCAGATTGCGCTGGAAAAGATGGTCGGTGCCGATGCGGCCCGGCAGCTCTGGGACTTGGGTGTAGATGCCAAGGCCCTGGTGCGGGGATTGATCGAGAAACACGGCATCGATTGCTATTTGAAAGACGGCATCGCCTGGGCCGCGCGCGATGCGGCTGATCGGGATGATCTGCACAGCTATGCCGCATATTTGCAGGATCGCTACGGGTACGACCAGATCGAAGCGCTCGACGCGGATGCGTTTCACGCGCTGTGCCCATCGCCGGATTACGCAGGCGGCACGCTGGATATGGGTGCGGCACATCTGCATCCGTTACGGTTGTCGCTTGGGCTCGCCAAAGCGGCACATGAGGCCGGCGCGCGGATTTATGAGCGCAGCCATGTGCATGACATCAAGCACGGGTCAAAGGTTACCGTGCGCACCGATGCGGGGCATGTGATCGCGGATCAGGTGATCCTTGCAGCCAATGGCTATCTCGGTGGGCTGGACCGGCAGGTCACAACCCGTGTCATGCCAATCAACAACTACGTTATTGCCACGGAACCACTCGGCGACCGCGCGGCATCTGTTCTGACACGGGACGTGGCCGTCGCCGACTCCCGGTTTGTGGTGAATTATTTCCGCCTGAGCCATGACAAGCGGCTGCTGTTCGGCGGCGGTGAAACCTATGGCTACCGCTTTCCAAGCGATATCGAAACCCTCGTGCGCAAACCGATGTCGGAGGTCTTTCCGCAATTAAAGGACGTGAAGATCGACTACGCTTGGGGCGGAACGCTTGCGATTACGATGAAACGCCTGCCCCACCTAGCGCGTGTGGCACCCAACATCTTATCGGCCTCTGGCTATTCCGGTCACGGCGTGGGCAATGCGATACAGGCCGGCAAACTGCTTGCCGAGGCGACGCGCGGCACGTCGGTCGGGTTCGACGCCTTCAACGCCATCCCGCATGCAAAATTCCCGGGCGGCGGTTTGTTCCGGACGCCGCTTCTGTCGCTTGGGATGAGCTGGTACGCGATGCGCGACCGGCTAGGGTTCTGAGCTATTTGTCCAACTTTGACAGCTTTTTCTGCAAGTCAGCCAACTGCGATTTGATCGCATCTAGATCGTCGGTTTCTTCGGCAGCTTCCGCGGCAGGTTCGGCCTCTGCGGTCGGCCCTGACCAGCTACCCGACATACCCCCGGTCATCGCTTTAAGAAACGCCTCTTGCTGCGCTTGCAAAGCCTCAAAGCCGGGAACCCCCGACATCGGGTTGGCCTTGCCCATGTTCTCGACCCATTTGGACTGGCTGTTGCGGAACATCTCGAAACTGGCGGCCAGAAACTGCGGCACAGCACTGGTCGCCTGTGTTGTGTAGCTGCGGACCAGATCGTTCAGCACATTTGTGGGCAAAACGTTTTCGCCGCGGCTTTCATGTTCTGCAATGATTTGAAGCAGATACTGTCGCGTCAGGTCATCCCCTGACTTGAGATCGACGATCTGAACCTCGCGCCCGTCGCGAATAAAGCTCGCGATGTCTTCGAGTGTGACATAGTCGGATGTTTCGGTGTTGTAGAGACGCCGACTGGCATAGCGTTTGATCAGCAGCGCTTTTTGTTCTTCTGCCAATGTCCCCTCCCACAGGTCGTGTGTGCTGCATTGCAGCCTACGCACATGCGGCAAAAAAGGAAAGCTTTGCGCGCACTGCCGGTCCCAAAGGGCGCGGGCCAAGAAAAAAGGCCGGATCCTTGCGGACCCGGCCTAAGCATAGCGTTCCAAATTTGGGAGGAGAGAACGCTAGACCTTGATAGGCTTACTTTGCAGTCGCTTTTTTCGCGGCTGTGGTCACTTCAGCAGTTGCTTTCTTGACCGCGGCGCTTGCGTCTTCAGAGAAGTCCTTGCCTGCTGCCATCATCAGTTCTACAGTGTCCATCTGAACTTTTTTCGCGATTTCAGCGAAAGCCGCCATGTTTTCAGCAGCAACTTCGGCCTGAGCGGACGCGAAATCGGTCATCGCTTTGGCGTAGTCGGCTGGCTCGGATTTCACTTTGGACATGTCGCCCAGCTTGGCGAGTGTTTCTTTTGTCCACTTTGCGGAAATCTCGGCAGATTTCTCAGCAGCTTCCAGCGCAACGCCGGAGAGCTTTTCGTTCAGAGTTGCGGTTGTCTTGAAAGCGTCTTCCATTGCTTTTGTGTCAACCGGGAATGCGCCCATCATGTCTTTGAGGGTCGCTGTCATGTCAGGTGTCTTAGCCATCGTTCAAAATCCTTTCCTGCCTGCGGGCCCACCCCGCTCTTTTGCAGATGAACCCTACCTAAATGCTGCATCGCAGCAATTCAAGGTTTTTTCTGCACTGCAGCAATACCAAAATGTCGCAGGGTCAGGCGTTGGCTTTGATCTGAACATAGGTGCCCGGTGCGGGCGCCAAAGACGGGTGCGCTTTATCCCCCGGCGCGCGAGGTTTGACCCATTTCCCTGACCGTTTTGCGATCCATTTCTCCCAAACCGGCCACCAGGACCCTTCGTTGAACTTGGCCGTTTCCAACCATTCGTCGGCAGGCAATGACAGGTCGTCATTGGTGTAATGACCATACTTCTTTTTGCTGGGCGGGTTGACGATACCGGCGATGTGTCCAGACTCGGACACGATGAACTGTTTTGACCGGGATCCCATCTGCTGCACGCCGCGATAGCAGTCTTTCCAGGCTGCGATGTGATCGGTTTCACACGCGATCGAGCAGACGGGAATGTCGACATCTTTGAGACTCAGAGTCTCGCCCATCAACTCAAACGTGCCTTCCGCAAACTCGTTCGACTGGCATAGCCCGCGCAGGTATTGCATCGCCATACGACCAGGCAGGTTTGCACCGTCGCCATTCCAGTACAGCAAATCAAAGGCGGGTGGCGTTTCGCCCATCATGTAGCTTTTGATGGCAGGCCCGTAGATCAGATCGTTCGACCGCAAAAAGCTGAAGGTGCGCGCCATGATGAAGGACTTGAGAATGCCGGTATCACCAATCTCGGCCTCAATCCCGTCGATGAAATCGTTCTGTAAGAACGGGGTGAATTCGCCCTGATCCGAAAAATCCGTCAAAGTGGTGAAGTTGGTGGAAGACTTGATCGACTTGTCGCCACGCTTTTTCAACAACGACAGTGTGAGGTTTAGCGTGGTGCCGGCGATGCAATAGCCGATCGCGTTGATCTTATCGACCTTGCAGATCGATTTGACCTCTTCGATCGTGCGCAGATACCCGTCTTCGATATATGTATCGAGTCCAACATCCTTGTAGCTTTCATCCGGGTTGATCCAGCTTACGACAAACAGAGTGTAGCCCTGATCCACGACCCAGCGGATGAAAGAGTTCTGCGGTTTGAGATCGAGGATATAGAACTTGTTGATCCACGGTGGGAACAGCACGATGGGCGTTTCGCGCACCTTTTCCGTGGTTGGATGGTACTGGATCAACTCCATCATGTGGTTGCGGTAAACAACTTCGCCCTCTGCCGTTGCGATGTTGCTGCCAATCTCGAACGCGCTTTCATCAGCCAAACGGACAACCAATTCGCCCTTATTCGCCTCAAGGTCGGCAACAAGGTTTTCCAGCCCGTGCACAAGGCTCTCACCTTCTGTCTCCAGCGCCTTTTGCAAAGCGTCCGGGTTGGTCGCAAAGAAATTTGTCGGCGCGAACATATCGACGATCTGCTGTGCAAAGTAGCGCAGACGCCGCTTTTCCGTTGCGTCCATGTCATCAACGTCTTCAACCGCCGTGCGGATCGCCTCAGCATTGATCAGATACTGCTGCTTAATGAAATTGAAATACGGGTGCTCGTCCCAAAGCGGGTTCTTGAACCGCCGGTCTTTCGGGCCCGGGTCTTCGGGCGCTTGCAACTTGCCCTTGGCCAACGCCTGCTGCGCCTCGACGAAATGGGTGACGGATTTGCCCCAATAGGCGATCTGGTGTTCAAGGATCTTGGCCGGGTTCTGCACCCATTCCTGCCAGTAGGCTTGCATCGCCTTGCCGTACAACATGTTGTCCGGTCCGTGCAGAGCAGAATTGATCTGCTTTCGGTTCGACAGCGCCGTCATCAAGCGTTGGGTCAGCGTCTCGATCTTTTGCAAATTCGCCTCAAGTTCGGCGCTCATTTCGGGTGTGGCAACGTCTTTAGTTGTCATATTCACCTTTCCCCCCTATGCATGCTGCTGTGCAGAATAACGTCGCCTGCGGTGGGAGGCAAAGCGACGAATTGGCTCGATTCGGTCGGGTCGAAGCGAAGGAGACACCGCGATGCGATACATGATGACATACGATCTCATGGAGACTTTTCGCAATACAAATCAATGGCTTGGTGCGACAGCGCGGACCATGGCATCCTACCCGGCATGGGCCATGATGCCCAATCCGGCAATGCAATGGATGGCCGCCTGGGGTGAGGTGACAGAACGCACATTCGAGCGCATGATCGTTAAACCAGACTGGGGGATTCGAACCTTTACCTGCGAAGACGGCAAGGATCATCTGGTCGAAATTGATACGATTGTCGAAAAACCGTTTGGCGATTTGATCCACTTCAATGTCGTCGGCCGCGAAGAACAGCCGCGCAAAATTCTCCTCGTTGCACCGATGTCAGGCCACTATGCAACGCTTTTGCGCTCCACGGTTAAATCCCTAATCGTGAATTGCGAAGTTTACGTAACAGACTGGCACAACGCGCGTGATATTCCGGTCAGCGCGGGCAAGTTCGATGTGGAGGATTATACCCTCTACCTCATGGATTTCATGCGCGAGCTTGGCCCCGACACAAACGTCGTTGCCGTCTGCCAGCCTGTACCGCTTACGCTCGCTGCAACCGCATACCTCGCCGAACTCGACCCCGACGCGCAGCCACGCACGCTCACTTTGATCGGTGGCCCGGTCGATCCGGATGCAACCCCAACCGACGTGACCGACTTTGGACGCCGCGTGACCATGGGTCAGTTGGAAGAAACCATGATCCAGCGTGTCGGGTTCAAGTACCCCGGCGTGGGCCGCATGGTCTATCCTGGCCTTCTGCAACTCGCCTCTTTCATCTCGATGAACGGCGAACGCCATGGCGATGCGTTTTCAAACCAGATCCAGAACGTCATGCGGGGCGAGGCCTCTGACCACGACGCGCACAACCGCTTTTACGACGAATACCTCGCCGTGATGGACATGACGGCAGAGTTCTACCTCTCCACCGTCGATCGCATCTTCAAACGTCGCGAGATCGCCAAGAATGAATTTGTCGTCGCGGGCCACAAGGTTGATATCGGTGCCATCACCAACGTGGCGGTCAAGACCGTTGAAGGCGCGAATGACGACATTTCGGCCCCCGGCCAATGTATCGCGGCGCTCGACCTGTGCACCGGTCTGCCAGACTCGAAGAAAGCCAGCCATGTCGAACCCGGTGCAGGCCATTACGGCATCTTCGCCGGCAAAAGCTGGCGCAACAACATCCGCCCGATGGTGCTCGAATTTATCGACAACAACGCCGGGGATGCGCCAAAACCCAAGCGCGCCAAACCAAAACCCGCCAATACCAACGCGGCGTAATCGCAAAGGGCTGATCGTCGGGTCAGCCCTTTTTTGTTACGGGTTGCTGAGATTAATCAGTATCTCGAGGGGGCACAGGCCCTTTCGCCCGACGATTGCAGCGCGGGCTATGCTGCCATTCGCAATTCGCGTGATGCCGCAAATGACATGGCCAACCGGCGCACATGCGCCACGCCCGACCTCCCCCACGGGAGGGCATTCCCGCAAATACCGCATCGCATAGAACGCGTGATTGGGTTGAACCCGCTGTCACGCTACGCTGAGAGGCCCTCGCGAAGTCGGGCATGGCGCATGCGCGCCTGTATTCGCGTTGGAATCAAACCCCAAGTCTCACGCACCTACCCAGCGCCACTCTCCGCCGCAAAAATCATATCAATGAACGCCTGTGTGCCTTGACTGAA
>CAZCOX010000112.1:4221-10431 GCA_964500115.1 uncultured Rhodobacterales bacterium | reverse complement strand
AAGCGGACTGCGCAACGTCCTTCGGCACGGATAAATTGAGGTCGATCCGGGTCGCCATGTTTCGCAAAACAAGATGATGCGCCGCTTGTTCCGTCGCCACGTCGAGGCCGCGATCCAAGGCGATAACCGCTTCTTCAGACGGCACCAGCATCGCCTTGCGCCTGTACAATTCGGCCAGCCAATAGGTCAGACCCGACGCCTCGGACTCCGCAATCTCTGCATCGATAACTGCCACAGCCCTGCCAGGATCGCCGTCGGCGTCAGCAACTTCTGCGAGGATATCTGCATAAAACGGCGTATCCTCCAACACGCCAAATGATCGGAGCGCCGCCAGTCCGGCTTCAACGGTCGCCAGCTGACCCGACTCCCCCCGACGCGTCGCGATCCAGCCTGAGAATATCTGACGCTTGGCCTCAACGACGGGTGCTGCGCTCGCCCCACTAAGCGTTGCGATCTTGGTCAGAATGCGGTCAATTACGTCTAGGTCATGGTTGAACACGGCAAGCTGCATCGCAATGTCCAAACCATGCAGTTGGCTGGACAGGTGCTGGGTTTCGTCGGCCCAGGTTTCGCAGGCGCTGATGGCCTCAGAACTCTCGGAAAGCTGGCCAGTGAACCAGCAGCACAGCGCACGTTCGCCCAATCCACAAACTCTTGCGTCGTGCCCGTAGAGGTACCGCCCATGTGCCGCGACATCTTCGTCAAACAGCTCCAAACCTGTATCAATGGCATGCAAGCAACGCGCGTGTGACCCGCTGTCAAAAAGCGTCGCCCATCCACAATGCAGCGCTTGCAACCGCGATTCCGCATCGGCGTCATCGGGCACGTCATTGATCAACACGTCGCCGCGCCGCGCTTGCTCCTTAAGATCGGTGGCGGTGAACCACCAACCCCAAAGCACCGGGAAATACGGTGCACGGGCGGCGACATCCATGTCGAAGTACAAGGCTTGTCCACGTTCGTAAAGCGGTGCTGCGGCGGTGTGGCTGTCGAGCAAAGTCACCAAAGGCCCGAGCAGCGAAATCGCCTTAAGGAGCAAATGGTCGCGTTCAGCAGAGTCCGACAGGCGGTCGGCCTCAGCCAGAACCCGTTCCAGCATCTCACGTGGCGCGGTCAGAGCAGAGCGCCGGATTGCGTCCTCGGCCACAGAGGTCAGTAAGGTAAGCCCCCGCAACGTCATGTCGGCGGCAAGACAATGTTCGGCCAACAGAATGTCGGGCACATCATCCGCCAGTGACGGGTCCGCATCCACGATGGCAACGACCTCTGCATGAAGCGATTTACGGACGGATTGAAGTTGACTGTCATACGCCACATCGCGGATCAGCGCGTGCTGGAAGGCATAGGCATATCCATTGTTCTGCGCCTCCTTCAGCCCATGGTCCAAAAGCCGTTGCAAATCGGAATCGAGCTCAGTGTGCTCGACATCTTTCGCCAACCGGGAAAGCAGCGCGTAGGGGTATGACCGCCCAAGAACGCTCGCGATCTTGGCGATACGTTTGGCGCGCCCGGCGCTCTCCAGACGCGTTGCCAGCAGATCGCGCAGCGATCCGACCTCTGCCCCGGCAAGCGCGCCGAGCGTTCCGCCTGCGGCTAACACGTCGCAGACGTGCCGCGTGAGTTCGATCAGGAAAAGTGGATTGCCGTCCGCCTTTTCGATGATCCATTTCACGAACACCGGCGAAAGCGGTTGATCCGCGACACGCAGTATCAAATAGCGTGAAGCCGTTTCGTCAACCTGCTGCAAATCGATGGCGGACGCATGCTCGCGCAACAGGTCTGTCCCGCCGCCCGGCCGTGTCGTTATGGCGACCAGCATTCTGCTGCTTCGCGCGCTCAAGGTTAGGCGCTCCACGACTGCGAGCGTGACCTCGTCCGCCCAGTGCAAGTCCTCTAAAACCAAGAGCAAAGGCTTGTCGCGCGTCAAACCTTCAATCGCTTCGCAGACCGCAGAAACGATGGCGTCGCGGCGTGCATCCGCGCTCAGCGTCTCGTCCTCTTCCAAGATGCCCAATCGCTCAGCGGTTACTTCTGCCGCTGACACAAGTTGCGGGTCTAGATCTGCCTCATACGCAGCCTCATACATTTGAATGAGGGAAAACAGGGCTTCGCCCTCTGTCCGAGGCATCGCCTGCATCACAACCACACGTGCGCCAGCGGCACTGCGCATCAGATGCGCGGCAAGGTGCGATTTGCCAATGCCGGGTTCGCCTTCGATCAGAACGGCGCGACCAAAGCCGTTTGCGGCGTGCGACCACATCTCATCAAGCTGCGCAATTTCTTCGGTGCGCCCGCTGGTTTCAGTGCTTTCGCCGCGTTCGCGCTCAAGCCGCGTTGATGCCGATTTTGCGCCCATTGCGCGCCAAGCGCGCGTGACATCTGGAAAGCCCTTGAGCGACAGACCATCCACCGGTTCGTACTCGAAAGCAAAGCGTGTCAGAGAAAAAGTCGCCGGACTGACCAATAGCGTGTTGGTCTCTGCGGCATTTTCCAACCGGGCGGCAAGGTTCGGGGCAACGCCGACCGCGCCCAACTTGCCGGTTGCCAGAGCATCGGCACGTTCGGGCACGACAACGATGCTTGTTGCTATTCCAACGCGGAGACCGGGTGCGCCGTCGATATCTGCAACAGCCTCAAGCAGGGCGAGGCCCGATTGCACGGCGGACAGTGCCGCATCTTCGCGCGCCTCGGGGTAGCCGAAATAGGCCATCCCGCCGTCGCCCATAACCTGTTCAACAGAGCCGCCGTTGTCAGATACCGCCGCAGCCGCAGCTTCATGAATCTGTGCCAAAGCTTCGCGCAGCGTTTCAGGATCGGCGGCGTCGGAAAGCGATGTGGACCCAACGATGTCGTAAAACAGGACAGTCAACTGCAGACGTTCGCCGGCCTCGCTGGCTGGCGGTTTCGCGGTCTTTGCCTTTTTCTTGAATAGAGACACGACGGTTCCCGAGGTGATTGTCTTTCCGCTAGGTCATTTGCTTTTGATAGCGTGCGCTGTCTGTTAAGCAAGACACAGAGACAGCGCGATTTTTACAAGCGGGTAGGTGATTTATGAACTGGGATGAGTTTATCACCCCTGCGCAGGACGACGTGAAAAAACTGTTCGCCTCCCAGTTCGTTCAAAAAAAGCTAAAAACCGGCGAAGTCCTTTTTGATCAGGGTGAGGAGGATGACCGTCTGTTCGTTTTGGATGAGGGCGAGTTAGAAGTCTCTGTTCTTTCGGAGGCCGGAAAGAAATTGTCGCTCAACCGTTTGCTGCCTCAATGCGTCTTCGGCGAGATTGCGGTTTTTGATCCGGGTCCACGGACCGCACGGGTCGAGGCGCTGACAGCATGCAAGCTCAGAATGATCTCAAATCGAGACCTGGTCAGAGCAATCGCCGATGCGCCGGAATTGACAGCGAGTTTTCTGCGGCTTGCAGGCCGACGGATGCGGTGGATGTCGGCGCAGGTCGAAGATCAGGTCTTTCGCCCGCCGACTGCGCGATTGGCCGCCAAGGTTATTTTTCTCAAAGGCGCGACGGACGAGATCAAGATGTCTCAGGCACAGCTGGCTGATTACGTCGGCGTCACGCGCGAGGTGGTGTCGAAAACACTGTCGAATTGGCGTCGGGACGGGATAGTCGAATTGACCCGAGGTCGCATTCGCGTCGTCGATCTTGAATCGCTTGTTTTGATCCAAAACCATATCGAATGAGTTCTGCGTTAACGCCTGATGAAGCTTACTCCGCCAGCACGCGCCAAGGGGTATCGAACCAGTATTCTTCAAGATTGTCTTCGCTGCCGATCCGATCAATCACCGCGAACTGACCAGTGCCCGAGATTGGTGTCAAAACCCCGTGCCACGTATTGCGATGAAAGTTGATCGCCTGTCCGGGTTCGGTTCGAAAGGCGAGCGGTTGCTTCGGCACACCGCCATCGTCGGGAGCTACGATCACAAGAAACGGGTCCAGGCTCATGGGGATAAAGGCCTGGCTGCCAAGCGGATGCCGCTCCATCATATCAAGCTCCAGTGGCAGAGTACGAAGCTCCGCCTGGAACAGACTGATGCCGGTCGCACCGCCCGCAAAATCGATCCGGGCACGATCATGAAAGCGACCGCATTTGCCCTGATTGATGATCTTGTCCGGCGCACCCGCGCAATCGATCACGTCACCAAAAGGGGCGAAAGCGTTGGCAAACAGAGGTTGGATAAAAACCTCTTGTGTCATGCGCCGAATTTTTCGAAGAGCCGCAGCTCCGCAATGCGCTCAACCTGACGACACGCCTCCGCAAACTCGGTATCGCGATCATTCTCAATGCGTCTTTGAAATGCCTCAAGGATCGTCGCTTTTGTGTTGTCGCGGACTGCAATGATGAAAGGAAATCCGAACTTCTCTGTATAGCGAGTATTTAGATCGGTGAACGTTGCGCGCTCGGCGTCGGTCAAGGAATCCAACCCAGCCCCGGCCTGTTCTGCCGTGGACTCCGCAGTCAATCGCTTGGCTTCAGCAAGCTTTCCCGCCAGATCGGGATGCGCTGTCAGCACTCCGAGACGAGCATCGTTCGATGCAGATCGAAATATGCGCGACAGCAGGCTGTGCACGCCCCGCGCATTGTCGTGTGTTGGGCCCTTTTCAAGGTTAAACGCCTCTTCCGCAATCCATGCGGAATGCTCGAAGATCCCACCGTATTCAGACACAAACGTTGCCTTATCCATCGCTGAAGGCTGGGGGTGTTCCGATGGTGGATGCGTTTGCGCCCAATGCTCTGCAATCTGCAAGCGCGTCGCGAACCAGACATTTTCATGCCTTTGCATATGTTCGATCGCGCGCTTTAGCCCCGCGAGGCGACCCGGCCGCCCGATCAAGCGGCAGTGCAACCCGATATTCAGCATTTTAGGTGAACCGGCGACACCTTCGGCATAAAGCGTGTCAAAGCTGTCCTTGATGTATGTCTCGAACTGATCACCCGCGGAATAACCAGCCTGGATAGCAAACCGCATGTCGTTGCAATCGAGCGTGTAGGGCAGCACCAACTGGTCTCGACCCCCAAAACGCTGCCAGTACGGCAAGTCATCTGCATAGCTGTCAGAGAGATAGGCAAACTGGCCCGTTTCCGCCGCCAGACGCATCGTATTCATCGAACAGCGCCCGGTGTACCAGCCCATTGGGGCGTCCCCGGTCACTTCGGTATGAAGGCGCACCGCTTCGGCGATCTGTGCGCTTTCCTCGGCCTCGCTCATGTCCTTGTGTTCGATCCATTTCAGACCGTGGCTCGCGATCTCCCATCCGGCGTTTTTCATCGCGCTCACTTGTTCTGGCGCGCGGGCCAAAGCGGTTGCAACGCCGTAGACAGTGATGGGCAGGTCTTTCAATATGCCATGAACCCGCCAAAACCCTGCCCGCGATCCGTACTCGTAGATGGACTCCATGTTCCAGTGCCGCTGCCCGGGCCATGCGGCTGCGCCTGTAATTTCGGACAAAAACGCTTCTGACCCAGCATCACCGTGCAGAACACTGTTCTCGCCGCCTTCCTCGTAATTAAGAACGATTTGGACAGCGATTTTGGCGTCATTCGGCCACTGCGCTTTCGGCGGTCTTGGGCCATAGCCCGTCATATCGCGCGGATAGTGGGTCATACGATTAATCTACAAGACGGCTTCGAAAAGTGCACGGGTGTTCGCCTCGGTCATGGTGACAGGATTGCCACCGGTCGACGGGTCGTTCAGCGCGTCGCGGACAAGAACGTCGAGATTGGGATCGGTCACACCCAGATCGGAAAGAGTTTTCGGTATCGCGAAACTATCGTTGAACTGATCAACAAAGCTTTGGAATCCTTCGAACCCGCCGTCCACGCCCAGATAGCTTGCCGCTTGGTCGAATCGGTCGCGAATGGCATCGGCGTTGAACTTCAGAACCGCAGGCATGCAGACAGCGTTGGTGGTGCCGTGGTGCGTGTGATGATGCGCGCCAATTGGGTGCGACAGAGCGTGGATCGCGCCGAGGCCTTTTTGGAAGGCAGTCGCGCCCATGGCGGCAGCGCTCATCATGTTGGCGCGGGCGTCGATGTTGCCCGGGTCGTTGTAGGCAACCGGCAGGTTGTCGATGACAAGCCTCATGCCCTCCAAAGCAATGCCCTGGCTCATCGGGTGGTAATGCGGGCTGCTGAACGCCTCAACGCAATGTGCGAAGGCATCAAGGCCGGTGCCAGCGGTGATGAACTTGGGCAT
>CAZCOX010000112.1:0-4121 GCA_964500115.1 uncultured Rhodobacterales bacterium | reverse complement strand
TCAACATCTGCAAAAAGCGCGCGGCCCAAGCCACCTGCGTCCAGCAGGTCAAGCGTTTTTGTGGTGATGTCCATCCCAGCAAGCCCGCGGTCCGTGACGAGGAGCGGTTTGGTGATGCCGGCGGCTTTGCACGCGTCGGCGATTTCGGAGATGCGGCCAGCGCCAAAGCGGATGGCGGTGGGGTAGGACCAGTTTCCGGTAAGGGACATTTTCGTTATGCCTTCTTCAGGTGGTAGGATTTGGGACGTGTCAGCGCTTGATACGCGAGTTTTGACAGGCCCTGACCGCGACCGGTGTCTTTACAACCCGTCCAGCAGAGCGCGGGATCGAGATAATCGCAGCGGTTCAGAAACACGGTGCCGGTTTCGATGTGATCTGCGATCTCTTCGGCTTTGGCGGTGTCTTTTGACCAAATCGAAGCAGTCAGACCGAACTGGCTGTCGTTCATCAGCGCGATTGCTTCATCGTCGTCTTTCACGGGCATGATGCCGACCACCGGGCCGAAGCTTTCGTCGCGCATGACGCGCATGTCGTGGGTGACGTTGGTGAGGATCTGTGGGGTCAGGTATGCGCCGCCATCGTCAGCGGGCATTGTTTCGATATGGGCTTGCGCGCCGTCCGCAATCGCCTCGTCAATCTGCGCGCGGACTTCTTTTGCAAAGCGTACGTTGGCCATCGGGCCCATCGTGGTGTCTTGTTCCAGCGGGTTGCCGAGTGTTTGAGCATTAACCCAGGCGACCGCCTTTTCCACGAATTGGTCGTAAAGGCTTTCGTGCACGTAGATGCGTTCGATCCCGCAGCAGCACTGGCCAGCGTTGAACATCGCACCATCAAGCAGCGTGTCGACAGCCGCATCAAGATCAGCGTCTTCCCGCACATAGCCGGGGTCTTTGCCGCCAAGCTCGGTTGAGACTGGCATGAAGGTTCCCGCAGCCGCTCTTTCAATGGCTTGGCCACCGCCGACAGAGCCGGTGAAATTGACGAAATCCACCGCCTTTTCACTTATAAGTGCGGAGGTCGTGTTGTGATCGAGAACGAGGTTCTGGAACACGTCTTCCGGCACCCCGGCGGCATGAAACGCCTCTGCCAAATGATCACCAACCGCCAACGTCTGCCCCGCATGTTTCAGGATCACCGTGTTCCCGGCGATAAGTGCCGGCGCGACAGTGTTGATCGCCGTCATATACGGATAGTTCCATGGTGCGATCACCATGACCGTGCCCCACGGCACACGCTTGATCACACGCCGGAACGTATCACTGTCTTCGATCTCCATCGGAGCAAGGCTCTCTTCCGCGACATCGGCCATGTAAGTGAGGCGTTCGTTGAACCCGCCGAATTCGCCCCCGTAGCGAACGGGGCGACCCATCTGATGGGCAATTTCGGTGGTCATGCGCTCTTGTTGTGAACCGATGATTTGTGCCGCCTTGCGGACCATGGCGATGCGGTCCCCGAGTGGACGCGCTGCCCATGTTGGCTGTGCGGCTTTCGCGCGTTGGGCGGCCGCGAAAGCCGCGTCACGCATTATCACCTCGCGCGTGAGATATACTGATCCGTCAATAGGGGAGATCAGGTCGACAGTTTTGGTCATATGAGATCCTGCATCAGATCGTGTTCGAGTTCGTTTAAGCTGGTGTGTCGAAGCAGCCATGTGCCGGCTGCATCTTTTTCAAGTGCATTTAGGCTGGCACCATAGACACGCTTTACGCCAGCGTCAGACGGTACATCAGCAGAATATGACACAAGGCAAAAACCGGTCGAACCGCTGATGGATGCCTGCAAGACAGTCAATGTCTTGTTGGTTTCACCGTCTTCGAACCAAGCGCTGTGTTCAGCTTCAATGGCTGGGCGGCCTACACAGGGCGGTCCAAATGGTGAAATGATGACACCATTTTCTGTATAGAAGTCGGCACAAGCGACAGAATCGTGCGCCTCGTAGGCGGCGAGGTATCGATCCATGACAGTTTGGAGGACTTCGCAGGGTGACATGATCACGCGCGCTCAAATCCGCGCTGGATTTCCCAGTCGGTAACGGCTGCGTCAAACATTTCCTGCTCAACCTCGGCGCAGCGTGTGTAGTGGTCGATCACGCCGTCGCCCATGGCCGCGCGTAACATTTTTGAGCCGCGCAATTGCTCGGTTGCGGCGCGCAGCGTGTTGGGGATCTCGGGCACGTCGGTCATGTTGTAAACATCGCCGGTTACAGGGTCATCCAAGGTCAAACCTTCCTTCATCCCCGCGATACCAGCGGCGAGTTGCGCGGCGCAGGCGAGGTAGGGATTGATGTCAGAGCCGGGGATCCGGCACTCGATGCGAACGGCTTTCGTGCCATCGCCCACCAGTCGGTATCCTGCGGTGCGGTTGTCGATGGACCACGCGATCTTTGTCGGCGCAAAAGTCCCTGCGAGGAAGCGTTTGTAGCTGTTGACGTAGGGCGCCAGAAAGACAGTCATGTCGGGCGCGTATTTGATGAGACCTGCGACGTAGGACTTCATCTCCTTCGACATCGTCAGTGGCGCGTCAGCGTCGTGAAAGATGTTGGTGCCGCCCTTAAAGAGCGACTGATGGACATGCGCTGCGCTGCCCACTTTGTCGGCGCGCCATTTCGGCATGAAGGTTGCGGCGTGGCCGTTGATCTGCGCGATCTCTTTCACAGCATGCTTGGCGATAGTGTGGTTGTCGGCGCATGCGATGGCGTCGGCGTATCGGATGTTCAGCTCTTCCTGACCAGTTTCGGCCTCGCCTTTTGAGTTCTCAACGGGCACACCAGCCGCAACCAGATGGTTGCGGATTGGGCGCATCACGTGTTCTTCGCGGGTGGTCTGGAGGATGTTGTAATCCTCGTTATACCCGCTGATCGGGGCAAGATCGCGGAAGCCGGAACGGCGGATGTCGTCGAAGTTTTTCTCGAACAGGAAAAATTCCAGCTCGGTCGCCATCATCGGGGCGAGGCCCATCTCGGTTAGACGCGCGACTTGGCGCTTCAACATCTGGCGCGGAGAGTGTGGGACGGGTTCGTGCGTGTGATGGTCAATGATATCACAGAGCACCATCGCGGTGCCCTCAAGCCAAGGCATCGGGCGCAGTGTGGCCATGTCCGGCTTCATTACATAGTCGCCATAGCCGGCTTCCCAGCTTGTGGACTTATACCCATCCGGCGTCGCCATTTCGAGGTCGGTGGCGAGCAGGTAATTGCAGCAATGGGTCTCTTTCCACGCAGAGTCGAGGAAGTTTGACACGTGGAAACGTTTGCCCATGAGGCGGCCCTGCATGTCGACCATGCAGACAAGGACAGTGTCAATTTCGCCTGTCTCGGCCAGGGCTTGCAGGTCATCAAGGGTCATTCGGGCCTCCTCGGGTGGTCTTGGTGGCAAGATCCTTTGAAGGATCTTGCCATTTTCTTCGAAGAAAATGGCCCCCCGGTCAAACCGGAAAGCCAAAAAGTAGGGTTAGGTATAGCGGTACGGACGGCCCGCTTTTTCCATGTCTGCGTTGTACTGCTTGAATATCTCGACAACCTTTGCCTTAGTCGGGCTTTCGGCTGCAATCTCGTCCCAGAACACGCGGGCTGCCGCTTCAACTGTCGCCCATTCCTCGTCAGGGATTGACGTGAGTTCAAGCTTTGTGCCGTTGACGCGCAGGTTGGCTTCGCCGCCCCAATACCACCACTGGCGGTAGTAATGTGATTGGTCACAGCAGACGCGGAACAGCGTTTGCAGGTCTTCCGGCAGCTCGTTCCAACGCTCCATGTTGGCGAAGAACGATCCAGCCCATGCGCCCGAGATGTTGTTGGTGAGGAAGTAGTTCGTCACGTCCGCCCAGCCGACGGTGTAGTCTTCGGTGATGCCAGACCACGCGATGCCATCAAGTTCGCCCGTCTGCATGGCGACTTCAATGTCTTCCCAAGGCAGCGTTACCGGAACGACGCCGAACTGGCTCATGAAGCGGCCAGCGGTTGGGAAGGTAAAGACACGCTTGCCTTGCAAGTCAGCAAGGCTGCGGATCGGGTCTTTGGTGGCGAAATGGCACGGGTCCCACGCGCCAGCGCTGATGTGTTTTACGCCGACTTTGGAGTATTCTTCGTCCCAAATCTCGTTCAGGCCATACTGGTTGAAGAGCAC
>CAZCOX010000111.1:3371-10545 GCA_964500115.1 uncultured Rhodobacterales bacterium | reverse complement strand
TTCATAGACAAAAGTGAACAGATGCACCCGTCTTTGCCCGAAGATTTCCGATTTGCAGAGTTGCGTGCCGTGATGACCGCACTTTCCGCGCGCGACGCCGAAATGGCGGCAACAGCTAAGGCTATCCTCGGGTGGCACGAAACACACGGGTTTTGCGCACGGTGCGGCGCACAGAGTGATATCACGCAAGCCGGATGGCAGCGTGTTTGCCTGAGCTGTGGTGCCAGCCATTTCCCCCGGACTGACCCGGTTGTGATCATGTTGATCACGCGCGGAAACAAGGTGTTGCTTGGCCGCTCTCCTGGCTGGCCCGAAGGCATGTATTCTTGTTTGGCCGGCTTCGTAGAGTCCGGTGAAACCATCGAAGCGGCTGTGCGTCGCGAGGTTTGGGAAGAGGCGGGTATTCGTGTTGGTCAAGTCACCTATCTGTCAAGCCAGCCCTGGCCGTTCCCGGCGTCCCTGATGTTCGGTTGCCATGGAGAGGCATTGGGTGATGAGATCACAATTGACCCGGTGGAGATCGAGGACGCCATTTGGGCAAGTCGGGAGGACGTGATGGATGCGTTCGCCGGGCGTCGCGAGGGCCTCTTGCCCGCACGAAAAGGGGCGATTGCGTATTTTTTGTTGCGCAACTGGCTTGCCGACACGCTGGATTGACGCAAGTTTAAGGTCACATTTTGGAGACACGACCCGATGCAAGTCACAGGAACCGAAGATATTGCTGCGCCCATCGCGCATGTATTTGCATCGATCACGGCATTTGATGCTTTGGAGCGCCAGGCCTTGCGCCGTGGAATTGACGTACGCCGCCGGTTCAAGGGACAAGCGCCCGAAATTGGTGAAGGCTGGATGGCCCGTTTCCGGTTTCGCGGGAAAGAGCGTGAGGCGTTTGTTCTGCTTGAAGAATACGATGCGCCGCAGAGTCTGCGGTTTAGTGGTGCCTCAGGTGGGTTGGATACCGACACCCAGATCGAACTTGTGCCTTTGTCTCCCAATAAAACCCGCGTGAATGTTGTGCTGAAATTGTCACCAAAGACCTTGTCCGCGCGTTTGCTGGTTCAGTCCCTGAAACTTGCGCGATCAAACATAAACCAGCGCTTCAAAAAGCGCTTGGCAGGGTACGCGCGCGATATCGAAGACCGCGCTGCGAAATCCGCATGAGACGTCTTATTGCGCTCTTGATTTGTATGCCGCTCGTCGCAAACGCGCATGAGTTCTGGATCGATCCGACCGTGTATCAGGTTGACGCCGGTGACAGCATCGAGGCGCACTTGCGGGTCGGTGAGAACTTCAAAGGGTCTGTTCAGTCGTATCTGCCACGGAATTTCGAACGGTTCGATCTGAAGTGCGGATCTGAAATTGCGCCTGTTGAGGGACGCGCAGGCGATCGCCCCGCGTTGAAGGTCGCCACCGATGAGGACGGGTTGTGTGTCGCAATACATCAGACGCGCGATTACGATCTGACCTACACCGACTGGGAGAAATTCAAAGCTTTCGCTGCGCATAAAGACTTTGGCGATGCTCTGACTCGGCATGAAGACCGTGGTCTGTCGAAAGACAGATTTGTTGAACAGTACAGTCGGTATGCGAAAAGTCTGATTGGGGTCGGTGACGGCAAGGGCAGTGATAGCCCGGTCGGCCTTTTGACCGAGATCGTGGCCGAAGCGAACCCCTACGTTGAGGGGTTTTCTGGGGCGATGCCGGTGCGTGTGATTTATAATGGCAAACCGCGAACGGACGTTCAGGTCGAACTTTTCGACAAGTCTCCGTCAGGTGAGGTGATTGTGACGTTGCATCGCACAGATGACGAAGGACGTGTTTCATTGCCCGTTTCGGCTGGTCACAGCTATCTGGTGGATGCGGTTGTGCTACGTGAAATGCAGCCTGTATCAGACGGTGACCCGGTTTGGGAATCGCTTTGGGCGTCTCTCACCTTTGCGGTGCCAGCTGCGCCTTAGACCGGTTTCGAATTGGCTTCGCCAATCCGACGTGTTGGGGGCGCTGCCCCCAAACCCCCGAGGTATTTTGGGCAAGAGGAAAGAGCTTTAGTTTCCGTGCCAGTCGAAGAACCCGTGTCCTGCGCGGTCGAGCAATGTTTTTGCAAGCGTTTGCCCCAAGGATGGTCCGTCGGAAATGGGACCACTGATTGAGTCGTTGTGCGCCTCTGATCCGTCCGGGCGCAACACCTCACCACGTAAGTGGAGCGTATCGCCATCAAGTTCGGCAAGTGCCGCGATTGGGGTTTCGCAAGACCCATCCAGTGTCTTCAGGAACATGCGTTCCGCCACAAGGCGCTGGCCAGTTTCTTTGTCGTGGATCGCGGACAGCATTTCTGCGGCGCGCGTATCGTCCGCGCGGCGCTCGATGCCGATGGCACCCTGGGCCACCGCTGGCAACATGTCGTCAGCCGAGATTGCGTGTTTGGGTACCTCATCCATTTTCAGGCGATTGAGACCCGCCATGGCAAGGAACGTGCAGCGCGCCACGCCTGCATCGAGCTTTTTCAAACGGGTTTGAAGATTCCCTCGAAACTCGACCACGTTCAGGTCTGGCCTGCGGTTGAAGAGTTGTGCGCGTCGCCGCAAGGACGACGTGCCGACGATAGAGCCTTCCGGCAGTTCTGCCAGTCCGGTGAACTCGGGCGATATGAACGCGTCGCGCACATCTTCGCGCGGCAGGTAGCAATCAAGCAACAGGCCATCGGGTTGCACCGTTGGCATATCCTTCATCGAGTGCACGGCAATGTCGATGCTGTGATCAAGCATCGCCTCTTCAATTTCCTTGGTGAACAAACCTTTGTTGCCGATCTCCTTCAACGGTCGATCCGCATCGATCAGCGACCGGTCGTCGCCTGTGGTCTTGATCACGACGATTTCGAAGGCGGCCTCCGGCAGATCAAAAGCTACGCCCAGTCGCGCTCGGGTCTCATAGGCCTGAGCCAATGCGAGGGGCGACCCCCTTGTGCCAATACGGAGCGGAGCGTCGGGAGTGGGGAGGTCTTTCGTCATGTGACAAGCCTTAAATGTGTAAACTTGTCCTGACAAGTCGGTTTGGGTTGACATATTGTCAGAGAGGCTTGACGACAGGGTCAAGACAGAAGGAACTGCTTATGGCACAACAAAAAACCATCCTCCGCGCGCTTGCTGGTGAAACCTTGCCCACGCCTCCGATCTGGATGATGCGTCAGGCCGGGCGGTATCTGCCGGAATATCGCGCGACGCGTGCAGAGGCCGGGGATTTCCTGTCGTTGTGCTACAATTCGGAACTGGCCGCCGAAGTGACTTTGCAGCCCATTCGTCGCTACGGTTTCGATGCGGCAATCCTTTTTGCCGACATTCTTTTGCTCCCGCAAGCGCTGGGTGCCGATTTGTGGTTTGTCACAGGTGAGGGGCCACGTCTTTCGACGATCACGACGCAAGCCGAGTTTGACAAGCTTGGCTCGGGCGACATGATTCACGATACGCTGAACCCGATTTATGAGACGGTGCGTATCCTGCGGCGCGAGTTACCGGAGGAAACCACGCTTATCGGGTTTGCGGGCGCACCCTGGACGGTAGCGACTTATATGATTGCCGGGCGGGGAACGCCTGACCAAGGACCGGCGCATGCGCTCAAATCCGAAAATCGTGAATTGTTCGAAGCGATTCTGGAACGTTTGACCGAAAGCACGATTGATTATCTGTCTGCCCAGATCGATGCCGGTGCCGAAGTGGTCAAGATTTTCGACAGCTGGGCGGGGTCCCTTAAAGGTGATGATTTTGATCGTTATGCCAAATACCCGGCCCAGGTAATCACAGAAGAGATCAAGAAACGGCATCCGGATGTGCCTGTGATCGCCTTCCCGCGTCAGGCGGGCGACGGCTATATTGGTTTTCACGCAGCAACTGGGGCCGATTGTGTGGCTGTCGACGACAGCGTCAGCCCGAAATGGGTGGCGGAACACGTGCAAACAGGCGGTTGTGTTCAAGGCAATCTAGCGTCCCGGCACATGGTCACCGGCGGAGACGATTTGGTAAGCGAAACCCGCAAGGTTGTGGATGCGCTTAAGAACGGGCCGCATATTTTCAATCTTGGGCACGGGATCACGCCGGATGCGGACCCGGAAAACGTTCAGTTGATGATTGACACGGTGCGCGGGGGTTAACGCCGCGCCCATCTTCGGCGGGCGCCGGGTGCCCTTTGTGACACTTGTTGTTCCCGCACAAACACGAACACACCGGCGCCGATGATCAGTGCGCAGCCGATCCATGTCATTATATCAGGCCATTCGCCAAAGATCAGCCAGCCCCAGAATATGGCCAGCGGTAGGCCACAATACTCAAAAGGGGCAATCGTGGCGGCTGCGGCGTTTTTGTAGGCGGCGCTCAAGGCGTATCCGATGATGCCTGAACACACGCCAAGGCCGATGAAGATCGGCATGTCCTGCGCTGCGGGCCACATCCACGCACGCAACAGGAAGATGACGCTGTCATTGGTGGCACCCTCAGCAAACCGCCCATCGCCCGCGACGACGAAAAACGCGAGCGAAACGACAAGGAACATGGACTGAATGTAGACGGCTAACGCCGATGCTGGGGTCGTTGCGCCGAGCCTGCGTGTCATGATCTGCATCGATGCGTAAAGGAACGCGGAAACCACTGGAAGCAAAAGTACCGTTCGCGAGACGGAGATTTCGTTTGCCCACGGCTGCTGCATGACAATGACGCCGACAAACCCGACCACGACAGCGGTCATCCGGCGCATACCGACGGATTCGCCCAGAAACGGGATGGACAAAAGCGTGATGAACAAGGGCGCGATAAAGAACAGTGCCGTGGCCTGCGCCAATGGAAGCACAGCAACCGCCGCGTAAAAGGTCAGGTTCGCTGCGACAACAAACAAACCGCGCAAGATGTGAAGGCCAGGCGTTGATGTTCGCAAAATGCGAATGCCGCCTTCGAGCCACACGAACACCAGACTGAAGACGAGCCCAATGGCGGATCGTGCGAAAACGATTTGATGCAGCGGGTATCCGTCAGACAGATACTTGATCAGGAAGTCATTCACAGAAATCGCCAGCACGCCGATACAAATCAGCAGGATACCGAACCCTGTGCGGTCTTTTGTCGATGTGGTCATAGCTGCGACCTACCTTTTGTTTCACCCAAGGTCAGGTCTGAAACCGACATGCACAGTCGGGCCTGCGTGAACGCACATTGCGCTCGGGTAGAAAAAGCATAGTTTGGCGCTCCACCCGAATTCGACGCCGGAGGCAGCGATGGCCGCAATGGTCCGTATCGACACTGTAACCAAAACCTATGCTGACGGTTTTGAGGCGCTCAAGGGTGTGTCTTTGGATATTCAAGAAGGTGAGATACTTGCGCTGCTTGGGCCGAATGGGGCGGGAAAGACGACGCTGATCTCAACCATCTGTGGCATATCGCGCGCCAGTTCAGGCTCTATTTCGGTTGGTGGGCACGATGTCGTTCACGCTTACCGGGAAGCGCGGACATTGGTCGGATTGGTGCCGCAGGAAATCAATCTTGAACCGTTTGAACGTGTGATGAACACGGTCAAGTTTTCGCGCGGCTTGTTCGGCAAACCACGTGATGACACAAAGTTGGAACAAATCCTTCGACAGCTCTCTCTCTGGGACAAACGGAACAATCGCATCATGGAATTGTCCGGCGGGATGAAGCGACGGGTGCTGATTGCCAAAGCTCTGGCACATGAACCGCGTGTGTTGTTTCTGGACGAGCCGACAGCCGGCGTCGATGTCGAGCTGCGTCGCGATATGTGGGAGACGGTGGAGCAACTCAAAGCCGACGGTGTCACGATCATTCTCACCACGCACTACATCGAAGAAGCCGAAGCCATCGCAGATCGGATTGGTGTGATCAACAAAGGCGAGATTTTACTGGTGGAGGAAAAGACCGCCCTCATGACGCGCTTGGGCCAAAAGGAATTGCGGATCGAGCTGCAAAAACCTGTCGACGTTTTGCCAGACGCGCTTGCCGCGCTTGGCTTGCGCAAGGAAGAGGACGGGCAAGTGCTTGTCTACACGTACGACACGCGCAAAGACCGGACCGGAATTGCAACGCTGGTTCGCGCAATCAGCGAGGCTGGTTTGGTTCTGAAAGACCTGCAAACGCGGCAAAATTCATTGGAAGACATTTTCGTTGGATTGGTGCGCGATAAGGAGGATGCAGCATGAACTGGCAAGCGGTTCGTGCGATTTACGTGTTCGAAATGGCGCGTTTTTTCCGTACGCTGACGCAGAGTTTTGTTTCCCCTGTCGTTTCTACGTCTCTGTATTTCGTGGTCTTCGGCGCCGCGATTGGTAGTCGGATCGATCAGGTCGAGGGTGTGTCTTACGGCGCGTTTATCGTGCCCGGTCTGATCATGCTGTCGGTCATGACGCAAGCAATCTCCAACGCGTCATTCGGTATCTATTTCCCAAAATTCATTGGTACGATTTACGAGTTGTTGTCCGCACCGGTGAACTTCCTCGAAATCGTTATGGGATATGTCGGCGCGGCTGCGACAAAAGCGCTGTTCATTGGTGTGGTCATCCTTGCGACTTCAGCCTTGTTTATTGACGTCTCCATCCAGCACCCCTTCGCGATGCTGGCGTTCCTTGTTTTGACCTGCCTCAGCTTTGCCTTGTTCGGTTTCATCATCGGGATCTGGGCCGGCAATTTTGAACAATTGCAGCTCATCCCGCTTTTGGTTGTGACCCCTTTGGTGTTTCTGGGTGGATCGTTTTATTCGATCACGATGCTGCCGCCGGTTTGGCAAACAATCTCGCTTTTTAACCCTGTCGTGTATCTTGTGTCGGGATTTCGGTGGTCTTTCTTTGGCCTTGCCGACGTCCCGATTGGCCTGAGTCTGTTGGCAATCTCTGGCTTCACGGCGCTTTGTTTAGCCGCAATCTGGTGGATCTTTAAAACCGGTTGGCGGATTAGGACTTAACCTGATTCACGATCAAACCGTTGCAGGCGCAACGCGGCTGCGCATGGCGAAGTCCATGCCTACCCCGCCAATCCACATGGAAAAGAGCGCCAACCATGCAGTGCCAGCAAAGATCGAACCGCCCGTCACACCCGCGCCGATTGCACATCCACCTGCCAGCATCGCCCATGAGAGCGGCACCAATCATCGCGTTGCGCATCGGTGTTGGACCGTCAAAGCCCTG
>CAZCOX010000111.1:0-3271 GCA_964500115.1 uncultured Rhodobacterales bacterium | reverse complement strand
AGGCTCATTTGTGCGACGACAGCAAAGATAAGTCCGGATACGACTGAGCGCAGGTTGCCGGTCGCAGCCAAAACCAACAATCGCCCGGAACATCCGCGCGCCAGCACCATGCCCGCGCCAAGGATCGAGCCGCCGACGACGGCGCCCGAACAACTTCCGGGCACGGCCATCATGCGGGCTTCGGTTGTGTCGATCAGGCCGAAGATCTGGGCGGCCTGCACCCATACAACGGCTGTAGAGAACGTCAGAAGCCATACCGCGACTTTGTCTTTCATCTGCCCTCTCGCGAATTCAACCGTCGCTGCGCGCAAACAAAATCGAGAGCGCTGCGCCGCAACACCAAAGACAACGCCTGTTAACAGACCAAAAAGCGCGGCCGTGGGGGTTTCTCCGATGCGATCTATAATTGAAATCAGGTCCATGCGCCCGTCTGCCTCGGTTGGGGCCGACATGCGTGATCGTGAATGTGTTCAACTTGATGTGGATCAGTTAACGTCAGCCCCTCGCCAATTCCTGTAGACAGGCGTAAGGACGGGGTATGCGTAGAATTGTTCCCTTGGAAGAAGCGCGGCATTTGCCAATTTGGCAGCGCCCTGTGACGCTTCTCTTTTTGATGGCGATTGCCATGCCGCTAAGCTTTGCGACATGGTCGGCACTTCTGAACAATTTTGTCATCGAGGTTGCGCAGTTCGATGGCGCCGATATCGGTTGGTTGCACACAATTCGTGAGATACCGGGCTTCTTAGCCGTTGGTGTGATCTACGTGATCCTGTTCATGCGCGAACAGACACTGGCAATGGTGTCACTGGCGATGCTTGCCATTGCAACAGCGCTAACAGCGTATTTTCCGACATTTGGTGGAATTCTGTTTGTTACGTTGATCAGTTCCATTGGGTTTCATTATTATGAAACGGTCAATCAATCGCTCCAGCTTCAGTGGCTTCCCAAAGACCGCGCACCGCAGGTTCTTGGATTGCTGGTATCGGCGGCCTCGGCTGCGACGCTGGTCGCGTACGGCGTCATCGTTGTCACGTGGCGCACCTTTGACCTGAGCTATAACACCGTCTACATCGCCTCGGGCGCCCTTTCACTGCTGATCATTGTGTATTGCGTCATTGCCATGCCGCAATTCGAGTCGCCTAATCCGCAAGTCAAAAAGTTTGTGCTGCGTCGGAGGTATTGGCTCTATTACGCACTGCAATTCATGTCCGGTGCGCGCCGGCAGATCTTTCTGGTGTTCGCCGCGTTCATGATGGTTGAACGCTTTGGATATGACGTTGACGAGATTACAAAGCTGATGCTCGTGACACTGGTCGCTAACATGGCGCTCGCTCCTATTCTCGGACAGCTTGTGCATCGGTTCGGCGAACGCAACGCCATGGCATTTGAATATGTAGGACTAATCGCCGTCTTCATTGCCTATGGCGGCATTTACTGGTTCGGCTGGGGCGTTGTTTTGGCGGCGATTCTGTACGTTGCCAATAATATCTTCTTTGCGCTGGCACTCGCATTGAAGACCTACTTCCAGAAAATTGCGGACCCGGGGGATATCGCACCAACCGCGGCCGTGGCCTTTACCATCAATCACATCGCCGCTGTTTTTCTACCCGCGCTGCTGGGATATCTGTGGCTTGTCTCGCCCGGGGCGGTCTTTGGGCTCGCGGCAGGCATGGCGCTGGTATCATTAATACTGGCGCTCATGATCCCACGCCATCCGGAAGCGGGAAACGAAACCGTCTTCTCTCGCTTCGTTGCTGCACCGGCCGAGTAAGCTTGCGGGTTGATCCTCTTCATGTCACAGGGGCGGCGTATTAATAGGGGATGATCCCGTGACCACATTTACTGCGTTCACCACTCTGGCAGACAAATCCGTGGCCGAAGCGCTGGGCGATCGGTTGGAGGACCTTGATCCGGCGCCTTACGGTGTGGGCGTGTTCGAGATCGAAGACGGGTCCGGGATGTGGGAGGTCGGGGCATATTTCCTCGAAAACCCCGATGACGTCGCCTTGGCCCTTCTCGCGGTGGCGCATTCGGCGAAACCTTTCGTGGTATCTGAACTGCCGGACACCGATTGGGTCGCCAAAGTGCGGCGCGAGTTGGTGCCAGTGCACGCTGGCCGGTTCTACGTGTATGGCGCGCATGATGCAGAAACGATCCCCGACGGCGTCGAACCCTTGCTGATTGAGGCCGCAATGGCCTTTGGCACGGGTCACCACGGGACGACCCAAGGGTGTCTGACGGCGCTTGATCGATTGTTGAATGCCGATGTGATTTGTCACAACGTCGCCGACATCGGATGCGGCACGGCGGTGCTTGCAATGGCGGCCGCCAAAGTTTGGCCGGAGACTGTTTTGGCAAGCGATATAGATCAGGTTGCGGTTGATGTCGCAGAAGCAAATGTGGTGGCCAATAACTTGTCCGGTCGCGTGGTTTGTTTGGAAGCAAAAGGCTTTGAACACCCGCGTCTTCATGATTCTGCGCCGTTCGATCTGATTTTTGCAAATATCCTAAAACAACCGCTTATCGACCTCGCGCCCGACATGGCTTCGCATCTGGCGCAGGAGGGCTTTGCCATTTTGTCTGGCATTCTCAATGAACAGGCAAACGAGGTCGTTTCGGTTTATGCACAGAATGGTGTCAATCTTTGGCATCGCGAAGAGATTGGTGACTGGACAACGCTGACACTGCGCCAGTCTGCCACATAGCTGCCTCAATTGGCCGAAATTTCCGGTTTTCGCCTCATTTGCAGAAAATCTGCCACGTTTGCCCCATTCCCGCCACATTTTGCACTTATCACAGTCACATCCGGTGGGGGCCGGACTTGAAGGCTGCTAGAGATGAGTGACAAACAAGAGTTGTTTGACGAGCGCTACCGCCGAGTGCTCAAGCGCCACCGCCAGTTGTCACGGGGATACGTGACGCGTCTTGGGCAAAATGGCGTGATCGACCACCACCCCATCGGACATATCCGCGACGCGATTTCCTTGAAATTCTTGGCTCTGCCGATCGCGATCCTTGTGTTTTTGAAGGCGTGCATCGTGACTGTACTGGGCGAAGAACGCTACGCTGCGCAGGTTGCTCTGCTGCAAGAGGGTTCTGCCGGTGAGCAGATCGGTGCGTTCTTTATGCAGATGGACCCGCTGACCTGGCCTGTTGCCCAATTCCTTGGTGCCATCATCGGCTGATCCGTCTCTCCTGATTGCTCGCAAAGAAAAAAGCCGTGTCAGTTCCCTGACACGGCTTTTTCTATTTCGGTTTTGCGGGTGCTTAG
>CAZCOX010000110.1:0-10584 GCA_964500115.1 uncultured Rhodobacterales bacterium | reverse complement strand
GCGCTGATCTTGAAGCTAAGTCCCTGTTCAAGACAGGCATAGTAAATGCGTTCTGCTCGTTCGGGATCAGGCGTGCGGCTGTCGCGATCTGCGACGATCTCGACGCCGAACATGAGACCACGCCCACGGATGTCTCCGACATTGGGGTGTGCGTGCAACGCGTCTTTCAAGCGGTTCTGTGCGTAGTTGCCTAGGGCTTCTGCCCGGTCCACCAGCCCCTCGTCTTCGATAATGTCGAGTGTCGTCAGTGCAGCGCGTGCAGTGACCGGGTTTTTCTCGTGGGTGTAATGGCCGATTGCAAAGTCGCCTGCCACGTCGAGGTCATTACGGGCAATGACGGACGCTACTGGGAGCATCCCACCACCCAACGCTTTGCCCAGAACCAAGATGTCGGGCTGGATGTCGTCATGGTCAAAGGCAAACATCTTGCCGGTTTTGCCGAGGCCTGTCGGGATCTCGTCCATAATCAGAAGCGCGCCGTGTTTGTGGCAGGCCTTTTGCACCGCTTGCCAGTAGCCCTGCGGCGGCACAACTGGGACCGCGCGCATGGGTTCCGCAATGACGGCGGCGACGTCGCCTTCGCGTTCAAGTGCGAATTCGACCATCTTGGCGCAGGCAAGACCGCAATTTTCCGGGCCGGGGTGGCCGTACGCGCAATGGTAACAGTGAAAAGGGGCTACGTGTTCGGCGCCGGGCAGTAGTGGTCCTGCGATATGGCTGCGGAAGGTTGCTTCGCCACCAACGCTGGATGCGCCGAAACCCGCGCCGTGAAACGCGTCCCAGAAACTGATGGTTTTGAACCGGCCTGTTGCGGCGCGGGCGAGACGGAGGGCGACTTCGACGGCGTCCGACCCACCGGTTGTGAAGAGAACTTTGCTCAGGTCGCTAGGTGCAAGTTGGCCGAGGCGTTCGGCAAGGGTGACCGATACGTCATTGGTGAACCGGCGGGGTGAGAATGGTAGCGCGTCGATCTGGTCTTTGACCGCTTGCACAAGACGCGGGTGGCCGTAGCCGATGTGGTGCACAGAGTTGCCGTGGAAATCCATGAAGCGGCGGCCAGAGGTGTCTTCGATCCAGATGCCTTCGGCCTTGGCGATGGTGCTGAGGCAGGGGGAGGATAGCGACTGGTGCAGAAATGCATCGGCATCTCGGGCGAGCAAATCGCGCGTTTCGTTGTGCGTTTCGCGCGCGGACCATTCGGCCCGCGCAGCGCTGGTGTTGGCTTCGCCTTCGGTGTGGCGCGTTATGGCCACGGCAAGCTGTAGGTCTTGACGTTGGTAAAGAACTTCATCGCTTCGATGACGCCCTCTTTCACGCCATTGCCGCTGTCCTTGATGCCGCCGAAAGGCGACATCTCGATGCGGTAGCCGGGCTGTTCCCAGATGTTGCAGGTGCCAACGTTGAGGCCGTTGATATACGCAATCGCGCGGTTCAGGTCGTTGGTGCAGACGCCAGACGACAGGCCGAAATCGGTGCCGTTCGATATTGCCATGACCTCGTCGTCGTTGTCTGGGACACGCACGATTGGGATGATCGGGCCAAAGGTTTCCTCCATCACCAACTCGCTGTCGTGGGGCACATTGTCGACCACGATCGGTGGCAAGAGCGCGCCTTTGCGCTCCGGGTGGTAGAGGATGTTTGCGCCTGCGTCCGCAGCCATCAGAACGCGTTTTTCAAACAGTTCCGCCGCTTGCGAATGAATGACGCAACCCAGTTCCGTTTCGGGGTCTTGAGGATCGCCGAATTTGATCTTCTTGGCCTTTTCAACCACCAGCGGCACGAATTTGTCAGCGACGCTTTCCTGCACAAGGACCCGCTTGATCGCCGTACAACGCTGACCAGAGTTGCCGGTTGCCCCTGCGACTGCGATCGTCGCGGCTTTGTCGAGATCAGCGTCGGTCAGATCATTGCAGATGATCAGAGGGTCATTGCCACCCAGTTCGAGCGCGGTGCGTTTGTAGCCTGCTTTGTTGGCGATGATCTTACCGACCGGGACACCGCCGGTGAATGTGATGATCTCAGCATGTTCGTTCGTCACCATCTCGTCGCCGATATCGGCGGGCATGCCGGTGACGACCTGGAACATTTCGGGCGGCAGGCCTGCTTCGTAGAGGATATCCGCCAGCGTCAGAGCGGTCAGCGGGGTCAACTCTGTCGGTTTGCACACCATACAATTGTTGGTCGCAATCGACGGCGCGATCTTGTGGCTGACCATGTTCAGCGGGTGGTTGAACGGGGTGATCGCGCTGATCGCTTTGACCGGTTCGCGCATCGTGAAAATTTTGCGCGCCTTGCCATTGTGGGTCAGGTCGCAGGAGAAGATTTCCCCATCATCTTTGAGCGCCTCTGCCGCGGCAAACTGATAAACGTCCTGCGCCCGTTTGGTCTCGTAGATCGCGTGCTGGTGGCAGATGCCCAGCTCCAACGTCAACCATTTGGCAAGGTAATCGCGGCGTTCGCCAATGATTTCACCTGCGCGCTGCAGGATTTGGCTGCGTTCGTAGCGGGTGAGTTTGGGCTGGTAGTTCGCCGCAATCTCAAACGCCTTGCGTGCGTGCTCGGCGGTGCCGGCAGGAACGGTTCCGATGACCTCGTCAGTATAGGGGTAAAGCACCTCGACACGGGCTTCCGTGTCGACATGTTCTCCGCCAATTCTCATGGTTTCGTGACGAATCTCGGTCATGCAGGCACCTCCTCAAGCGCGGCAGCAGTTGTGGCGTAGAAAAACGCATCAAAGTTGCGAAGGGTCGGTGCGTTGGGCAAATCGACCTTCCTGTTGACGATGAACGGAACCTCTTGCTCTGTCAGGCCGCCATGTGACCTAAGCGGTTCCTTCAACGCGGCAAGGTCGTGTCGGTGCGCGGACGTGCCAAGGGTCATGTTTTCGGTCGAGATAAGGACAATATCGCCAATGCGGTCGGCGGGCAGGTCGTATTTCTGGACCGCCGTTGCCTTGTCGATGGCTTCAAGGATTTCGTCGCGCTGGGCGAGGCGCGTCAGGATGTCTTGCGTATCGGCGCTCTCTGGCAGGTAGGCGGTTGCAAACGAGCCAAGTGCGCCGTGATGCACGACGTAGGGGTCGGTGATCGGAAGGATCACCCGTGCCGCGTCTTTGCCGAGCCAGTCGTCAAGCAAGTCCTGCACATAGATCACTGCCGGATCGCCATTCGCGTCGTGCTTGGGTTTCATGCCGTGGTCGGCTGTGACGACGATGGCCGCGCCCATCGCATCAAGCTCCGCGAGGTACTTGTCGAACATCGCGTAGAAGTCTTTCGCGCCTTGTTCGTTCGGGGCGAATTTGTGCTGGATGTAATCTGTGGTGGACAGGTACATCACGTCCGGTTCCCACTCTTTCAGAAGTTTGACGCCAGCAGCAAAGACAAACTCCGACAGGTCGGCGGAATAGACTTCTGGCACCGGCCTTTCGAGCCAATCCGAGGCTTTGTCGATGCCATGTTCCGCTTTGGTCGTGTCGCCAGATCGTTCGGAGGAAAATGCAACGGCGCGGTCTTCGTCGAACTTCAGACCAGCACCGAGCAAAGCACGCAACTTGTCCTTCGCCGTGACAACTGCGACCCGCGCACCAGCCTCGTAGAATTTTGAGAACACGGTCGGCGCGCGCAGGAAGCGCACGTCGTTCATCATCACTTCCTCGCCGGTGTCCGGATCATATAGGAAGTTGCCGCAGATCCCATGCACGGATGGTGGGCGACCTGTCGCGATGCTCATGTTGTTCGGGTTGGTAAATGACGGGATCACCGAATGGGCAAGACGGTCTGTCCCGGTTTCGCGGATGCGCTTGAGGGTTGGCATCAACCCTTCGGCAATGGCCACCTCCAGATACTCAGGTTCGCACCCGTCCAGACAGATCGCGATCGCGCAGGTTTTCGGCGCGGGGTATGTGCGGTCGTTGGCGACCACAGATGTGCTGATAGGCATCTTTTTTCCTCTAGGCGGCAAGTTTCTTGCGTTCTTCCAGGGCTTCCGCCGATGGCACAGCGCTGGTTACGTTCATTTCAGTTAACGCTTCGCGCGCGGCCTCAACCACGCGGCGCATCACATGGTCGTCCATCTGCCCGATGCATCCGATGCGGAAACTATCGGCAACCGTGAGTTTGCCTGGATAGATAATAAATCCCCGTTTCTTCATCGCGTCGTAAAAACCCTGAAAGCTGAAGTTGGGATCAGTTGGGCAAAAGAAGGTCACGATAATCGGGCTTAACCATCGGTCGTCGAGCAATGTCTCAAAGCCAAGGTCACGCAGCCCGGCCACAACAACATCACGGTTGCGGGTGTATCGCGCCAATCGCGCGGGCTGCCCGCCCTCCGCGCTATGTGCTTTCAACGCTTCGAGAAATGCAGCAATTGTATGGGTCGGCGGCGTAAACCGCCACTGACCGGTTTTCTCCATCGCCTCCCATTGGGCGTGCACGTCGAGTGACAGGGAATGCGAATTGCCCTTGGCATCGGCAATTTCCGAATGCCGCGCGATCACAAAACCAAAGCCGGGCACTCCCTCAATGCACTTGTTCGCAGACGACACAAAGGCAGCGCAGTTCAAAGCGGTAGGGTCTAGTGGCAATGCGCCAAAGGCCGACATGCTGTCGATCAAAAGCTTGCGACCAGACGCCTGCGTTGCGGCGGCAATCTCTTCCAGCGGGTTCAGAATGCCGCTCGATGTTTCGCAATGCACCGCCATCACATGGCTGATCTCAGGATCACTTTGCAAAATGCGCGCAATCTCGTCGCCCCGCGGTGGCAAGTAATCACCTTTGTCGAGCAATTCGTAACTGCGCCCCAGGTAATCCAGCGTCTTTGCCGCGCGCAGGCCATAGGCGCCGTTGGAGAGAACCAACACCTTGCCGTCCTTGGGCACAAAGCTGCCCAGCATTGCTTCAACGCAATAACTTCCGGATCCCTGGATCGGCACGCAATCGTAGTCTGATGCGCTGTCGCCGATCAAACTCAGCAACTGCGCGCGCAGCGCACGTGTCATGGCGCGGAAATCGTCATCCCAACTGCCCCAGTCCTTTAGCATCGCTTCTTTGACGGCGGCAGATGTGGTGAGCGGACCCGGTGTCAGCAGATACGGTTCTCCCAGAGCGGGGGGCGGGAGTGCATTGGCAGGCATAGGGCATCTCCGACGGGCAACTAAACGATCTATGCTTTGTTGATTGCCATATGTAAAATCTTTGTTTTCTATCTTCGGATAGCCTAAGCCTATGGTAGGCTAGTCTGGGAAAACACGATGCGGCACGGTCAACTTCGGGCGTTTCACTTCGTTGCGCTGCATGGCGGGTTTTCCCGTGCCGCGCGGGCGCTCAACATTTCGCAACCATCCGTGTCAGACCAGGTGCGCCAGCTTGAGCAGCAGCATGACACATTGCTGTTTCATCGCGAGGCGCGTCAGGTCAGGATGACGCAAACGGGTGAGGCGCTGTTTCGACTGACAAGCGAGATGTTTGAGGTCGAAGATCGCATAAGGACCTTATTTGATGAAAGCCGCGCACAGCTGTCAGGCACCTTGCGGATCGTTGCCGATGCTGCTTTGCACATCACCGACGCCGTTCGCCAATTTCGATTTTCGCACCCGAACGTGTTGGTCAGCATCCGCACCGGCAACACCGAGGACCTGCTGAAACGCCTGCGCAGCTATGAGGCGGACGTTGGTGTGGTTGGCTCCAAAATGGAGGCGCAGGATTTTGACAGTGTTGATCTTGGCCGCTCTCCCATTCTGGCATTGGTCGCCAAGGGTTACTTGCCTGCAGGTGAAGGTAGCCTGTCTTTTGCGGACCTGCCAAAACATCCGCTGATTTTTCGTGAGGCCGGATCGCGCACACGCGCCCGTGTCGAGGATGAGGCGGCGCGGCTCAAGATCACGCTGTCTCCTGTCATTGAGGTCGAAGGGCGCGAGGCGCTGCGCGAGATGGTCGCATCAGGTGCCGGGATCGGCTTTGTCAGCGAGGCTGAGTTTGGTCATGACCAGCGTCTTAGTGCTGTGCCATTCAAAGACGTGGCCTTGGGCATGTCAGAGTCGCTCGTCACCCTGTCGGCGCGCCGTGACGTACCCATGATCCGCAGCTTTCTGCGTGCTGTCGAGAAGTCGCAAGGCGCAGGTAGTCTATAACCAAAAACTATCGATACATCAGAATTTGCGGCTTTACATATGGCTTTGGCTTGGCATGATCCCGATCAGTCTTGGGGATCATCGTGTCTGCGACAAAGCCGAACGTCCTGTTTATTGTCATTGATCAGCTGCGCGCAGATTGCGTGTTCGGCCCGCTTTCTCAATATGTTGACCTGCCAAACATCCGCAGATTGGCGGATGATGCAGTGTCATTTCGCAACCATTATTCTGTAACTTCGCCATGTGGTCCGTCGCGCGTTTCGTTGCTGACCGGGCAGTATGCGTCAAACCACGGTGCAGTTCGCAACGGCACGCCCCTTAAACACAAAACGCCCAATGTCGCGACTGTGGCGCGCGAGCATGGATACAACCCATTGCTCTTTGGGTACACGGACACCGCGTACGACCCGCGCTACCTTGATGCCGACGATCCAAGGCTCTTTTCCTACGAAGAGCTGGCCCCCGGGTTCACCGAAGCCGTCCGTATGCGGTTGGAGTCTGACTGCAGTGAATGGTACGCCCATCTGGAGGCGCTGGGCTACGAAACAGCGCCATACCCTGACATGTACCGCCCGGTTGGTGACCACCCGACGTCGCCCGCGCGTTACAAGGCCGAGCATAGCGACACTGCGTTTTTGACGGACCGGACGATTGAGGTGCTGTCGGAACAAGAACAGGGCTGGTTCGCGCTGCTGACCTACATCCGCCCGCACCCGCCGTTCGTCGCGCCCGCGCCCTACAACGCAATGTATGCGCCGTCCGGTATGCCCAAGCCGAAGCAAACGGAAAAGCCGGACTGGCACCCGTTTGCTGCCACCGCCCGCGCCCTGTCTAACCCGGCAAAAAACGTCGAGGGATTCCCCGATCTTGAGGCGACGGACGAGACGGCTCAGATGCTGCGGGCGCTCTATTTCGGTCTGGCGACCGAGGTTGATCACCATATCGGACGGGTTGTGGATTGGTTGAAATCGAGCGGCCAGTACGACGAAACACTGATCGTTCTAACGTCAGATCATGGCGAAATGCTCGGCGACTATGGGCTTTGGGGGAAGCAAAGCTTTCACGATGCCTGTTTCCACGTGCCTCTGATCATTCGCGCTACCTCGGACACGGCAAAAAGCGTCACCATACACGCACCAACAGAGTCCGTAGACATCGCGCCAACGATTTTGGACCTCATCGGCGCTCCGATCCCGCACTCTATGGACGGGAAAAGCCTGCACCCACTGTTGAATGATCGCGTCCCGGACACGTGGCGCGACTACACTTTTTCGGAACTCAGTTTCGGCGATCCGCTTGTTCCAACGGCCTACCAAACCACGCATGATGTACCGCTCGATGCCGCCAATCTGGCGGTGCTGCGCAAGGACCAGATTCGATTCGTTCAGTTTGCCGGGGCGCTGCCGACAATCCTAATGGATGTTTCTGACGGCAATGAGAGCGAAAATATCGCCGAATTTCCGGGGCATATGCAGACAAGACTTGATTTAACCGAAGATATGCTTTGCCATCGAATGGTTAACAGCGACGGCACTTTCTCTCGGACCATGATCACAGATGATGGCGTGCAGGTGGCGACGTGACTTTAGCCAGTGTCACGGACTTGTCACCGTTGCCAGAGATACAAAGCCCGGCTGATACCACGGGGCTGACAAAAAAGAGGAGACTTTTTGACTAGGTCCATCGCGATACGACGTGGGTAATCCGTCGTCGTGACGTGGCGCGGACCAAACAACCACCGGAACCCAACTTGGGTCTGGCAAAGAAAAAGGGGATCAGCCCCTGACGACCACTTGGAACCAACAGGAGAGACAATGAAACGGATATTACTTTCAGGCGTTGCTTTCGTCGCGCTACCCGCGGCGGCATATGCCAACTGCCCTGCCATCACCGTCGCTGACATGGGCGGTGTGGCACCCGGCGAATTCCCGCAACAGTACGAGCTGAGCGCCTTTCAAGAGGCGGCTGGCTGCACCATGGAATTCTCGGCCAACCCGGAAATCGAGGCGCTGAACGCGCAGATCAAAGGCAATGGCGAGCTGCCGCCTCTGGCTGACCGCATCCCATCCGAGCCGTTGGTGGTCGTGCCTTACGACGCCGTAGGCAAATACGGCGGTGAGCTGAATGTTCTGTCCAACGCGACAGAAGCGGGCACATCCGACTTCCTTTCGGTGCGCCACGTCTCGCTTGTGCGCTACTCTGATGACCTGCAAACAATCGTGCCGAACGTGGCCAAGTCATGGGAATGGAACGACGATTTCACCCAGCTGACTTTCAAACTGCGTGAAGGTCATAAATGGTCAGATGGAGCGCCGTTCACATCTGCTGACGTAGCGTTTTATCACGACAACCTGATGCTAGACTCGAACATCTTTGAAACGCCGAAAGACTATATCACTGTCGGCGGCGAAGCGATGACGGTTGAAACGCCGGATGCGACCACGGTTGTCTTCAACCTTCCAGCACCCAAGCCGGGTCTTCTCGCACACTTTGCAACGCACTATTCGCAGCCATTCCAACCCAAGCATTTCCTGGGTCAATTCCACCCGGATATTGATCCGAACGCCGATGCAAACGCGCAGGCGCTGGGCTTTGAAAATGGCTATGATGCGATCAAAGCGTATTATGGCAACTCTGACTGGACAGATACACCCACACCGATGCTGTCCAAGCCCGACCTTGTTGATGGTCTGCCCAAGGCGACCTACCCAACTCTGGAAAGTCACATCTACGTCAGCGACACGACCGAGGGTCGCCGTCTTGTGGCAAACCCCTACTTCTTCCAGGTTGACCCAACCGGTCAGCAACTGCCTTACATCTCGACCCAGGACGAGGTTTACATCAACGACAATGAAGTGCGTTTGCTGAAAATCGTGAATGGCGAGGTCGACTACAAATCGCAGTCGCTCCAACTCGCCTCCGCGCCCATCCTGCTCGAAAGCCAGGAAAAGGGTGACTACACGGTGGACCTCAAGCCAGAAATCACCATTGGTGCGTTCGGCTTTAACGTCACACACGAAGACGAAGCCAAGCGCGCGATCTTTAGCGACCTCAGCTTCCGCGAGGCGATGTCGGTTGCGATCAACCGCGAAGAACTCAATGAGGTTGCGTTCTTCGGTCAGGGCAACCCGCAAGCCTACACAGGCTTCTCACCCTTGCCGAGCTTCGCAGATCCCTCTCTGTCTTCCTACATGACGGAGTTCGACCCAGACGGTGCCAAGGCCAAGCTTGATGCGCTTGGGCTGGCGGATACCGATGGTGACGGCATGCGCGAATTGCCAAATGGCGAGAAATTGGTTCTGAACCTGAACTTCTCGACCCAAGGCATCGCTGGTCAGACCGTTGAACTGGTCTCTCAGTACTGGAAAGACGTGGGCATCGACTCGGTCGTCAAAGAAGTGACGCCAGACGAATACCGCTCCGCGCAGTCTTCCAACAAGCTGGACGTGTCCATGTGGCGCAAGAGCCAGCCATTGGCGATTGTTCTGGGCAACAACGAATTGTGGGTGCCGCCTTACGAAAACTACTTTGGCAACCGCAACGCGATGCTCTGGGCCGAATGGGTTGATTCCGGTGGCTCTGCGGGTGTCGAACCACCTGCGTGGGCGAAGGAAATGATGGATGACATCAACACCCTTCAGTCTGCTGCTGCCGGTTCCGACACATTTAATGCGACCGGTGCCAAGATGGCTGACGCGATGACCAAGAACCTGCTCTTCATCGGGACGGTGAATGCACCCGCGCCGATGATCCATCGCAACGATCTGATCAACTTCACAGAGATGCAAACGCACTCTTACGAGTACTACCGGACCTATCCGTACCGCGCCACGCAGTGGTGGCTGGACGAATAATCCGCGAAACACCTGTCACGGGCAGCTAACCGCTGCCCGTGATATCTTTTGGGAACGACAGCTGTCTGAAACACAACCCGAACCAATCGGGGGCACAGACGCAACGCAGGGGCATCTTCCATGCTGAACTTCGCGCGATTTGTAGCAACACGCGCAATCCTTGCCATGATCACCCTGATCATCGTGTCATTGGTGGTGTTTTCGCTGATGGAGCTGGTGCCGGGCGACTGTGCGGAACGCTACCTCGCGTTCAAAAACACGCAAGGCTCCGGCATCTCTGTTGAGGATATCGAGAACGAGCGCATCCGCCTTGGCCTCGACAGACCATTCCTCGAACGGTGGGGAAAGTGGATCGTTGGCGCGTTCCAGGGCGAATTCGGCGATAGCTGTATCCTCCGCGTGAACATCGCACAGTTGCTGGGTGACAAGTTCTGGATTTCGCTTGGTCTGTGCCTAGCATCACTGACTTTGGCCTACGCCATCGCGCTGCCCGTAGGTATCATCGCCGCTGCGTCTGACAACGCATTCCTTAACAACACACTCCGTATCTTCAGCTACCTTGGTCTTGCCATGCCCAACTTCCTGTTGGCGCTGATGATCATG
>CAZCOX010000109.1:0-10660 GCA_964500115.1 uncultured Rhodobacterales bacterium | reverse complement strand
AGGTCGAGGATGTGACCACCCACAAGATGCACGCCGAATGGGGGCAGGTCACCCAGACAGCGGCGGACGAGATTGCGCAGACGAAGGCAGCCGGCGGTCGGGTTATCCCGGTGGGAACAACCGCATTGCGGCTGATTGAAAGCGCAGGGCGATCTGGCGCGATCAAAGCGTGGGAGGGAGACACGGATATCTTTATCTACCCCGGCTTTGACTTTCAGGTGACGGACGGGTTGATGACCAATTTCCATCTGCCGAAATCGACGCTCATGATGCTGGTGTCCGCACTAATGGGCCAAGACCGGGTCAAAAACATCTATGCCCACGCGATCGCGTCGAAATACCGTTTTTTCTCATACGGCGACAGTTCACTGCTTATCCCGTAAGCGCGGGGAAATGTTCTCGACATGTTTGCGCAAATAATGTCGCGCAGTGAATTGCCCGTGTCGGAATCCTGAATTAGCCGGGAACCAACTCGTGCGACGAGCCGCCGAAACAGACTACGAAAGGGTGGTCCTATGATTGCCGTGCTCCGTTCCTCCTGGCCGCTACTGCTGGGCATGTTGTTGCTGATGCTGGGCAACGGGCTTCAGGGCTCTTTGGTGGGTGTGCGCGGAACGGGGGCCGGGTTTTCGTCGCTTGAGATGTCGGTGGTGATGTCGGCCTATTTCGCGGGCTTTCTTGTGGCGTCGCGTGTGACGCCCAACATGATCCGACGCGTGGGGCATGTGCGCGTGTTTGCGGCGCTTGGGTCTTTGGTCTCGGCGGCCTTGCTGCTGTTCCCGACATTTCAGGATCCGATTGTCTGGATTTTGGGGCGCATGCTGATCGGGTTCTGCTTTTGCGGCGTCTATGTGACGGCGGAAAGCTGGCTCAATAACTCCGCCACGAACGAGACGCGCGGGCAGGCGCTGTCGGCCTATATGATGGTGCAAATGGCAGGCGTGATTGTCGCGCAAGGTCTTCTGGTGGTTCCGGACGCCACGGGATACCTGCTGTTTGTGATCCCCTCGGTTCTGGTTTCGGTCTCTTTCGCGCCGATCCTGTTGTCGATTTCGCCGACACCTGCGTTTGAAAGCACCAAACCGATGACGTTGAAGCGGCTCTTTGCGGTCTCACCGCTTGGGTTTGTGGGCATGTTTTTGCTTGGCAGCGTTTTTGCCGCACAGTTCGGTATGGCGGCGGTATACGCGACGCAGGCCGGGTTGAGCATCAAGCAAATCCCGCTTTTCACGGCTGCGTTCTACGTCGGTGCTCTGATCTTTCAGTACCCGTTGGGCTGGATCTCTGACCGGTCCGACAGGCGCGTTTTGATCGCGATCACGGCGGCTGTGGCCGGGGTGTCGTCTGTTTTGGGAATGGTCTTTGGCGGCAATTTTTATGTGCTGTTGGCGTCAGCGTTCATGATCGGTGGACTGTCGAACCCGCTCTATTCACTGCTGATCGCCTACACGAACGACTTTCTGGAGCATGAGGATATGGCGGCGGCCTCGGCTGGGTTGCTGTTCGTCAACGGTGTTGGCGCGATCCTTGGGCCGATCCTGATTGGTTACATGATGCAGACGTTTGGGCCGCAAGGGTATTTCGTGTTGCTGGCCTTAACGCTTCTGGCGATGGCGGGCTACGCGTTCTACCGGATGACACAGCGCCCGGCGCCGTCTGCCGACGATACAAGTGCGTACCAGACCATCATGCCGTCGGTGTCGCCCGTGTCGGTGGAAATGGCGTCTGAATGGGCGATTGAAACTGCAGAGGCCGAAGCGGAGGCTGAAGAGGGTTCAGAGCGCGCCGCGTGATCATGGCATATTGGCACCGGTTTTGCCGTGTGACGGAATTGACATGAAATGTGACTGTTTGGCCTGGGAAATCTTGGCTACGCTTCCTAGGTCATTGGTAGACCACGCAAATTCATGCGGAGAGAGAAATGATTGCGCCTGAAGATGTTTTGAGTTTTTGGCTTGATGAGATCGGGCCGAGTGGATGGTACACCTCTTCGGACGCGTTGGATCAAACGATCCGCGACCGGTTCGAGGCGGCATGGGATGGCGCGATGGAAGGGCGGCACGCGTTGTGGCTGACCTATCCGAGTGGCACGCTGGCCTATATTATCCTTCTGGACCAGTTCCCGCGCAACATGTTCCGCGACACGGGCAAGGCGTTTGCGTCTGACAAGTTTGCACTTGCGGCTGCCAAGCAAGCCATTGGCAAGAAATGGGATCTCAAGATCGACGAACCGGCACGACAATTCTTTTACATGCCGCTGATGCATTCGGAAAACCTGTGCGATCAGGACCGCTGCGTGCGTCTGATGCACGAGCGGATGCCTCAAGAGGGCGAAAGCAATCTGCTGCATGCCCGCGCCCATCGCGAGGTGATCCGCAAGTTTGGCCGTTTCCCGTATCGGAACGAGGCGCTGGCGCGCAACTTCACGCCGCCAGAACGTGAGTACGTTCAGGGCGGTGGTTATGGTTCGACCGTTGAGGACCTTAAGAAAGCCGGGTAAGCGCCTGTTTTACTTGGACGCAGCGTAGATTTTGTCGATGTTGCTTCCAAGCGCTGCGTTAAAGTCATCATCGGATTGCTGGGACGTCAAACCTTCGGCCAGCGCGCGCGAGAAGCTGGCGATCATCTTGTCATTTCGGCTCAGCCGGGCGCAGGCATCATCGGTGGTGTACCCGCCAGATAACGCCACAACGCGCATCACGCGCGGGTGGTTGGCGATGTCGACATAAAGACAATCCTCAGTCGGGATTGTCAGTTTAAGCATTACATTCTGATCATCTGACAGCGCATTCAATTCGCTCAGAATTTCGTCTTTCAGAAAGGCTTCCGCCTCGGCCTTGGTGGGGCTGTTGATGTCAACTTCCGGCTCCAGAATTGGAATAAGTCCCGCTGCACACACAGTTCGACCGACATCAAACTGTTGGGCAACGACTGCCTTGATGCCAGCGGCGTTGCCTTCGTGAATGACCGACCGTTCCTTGGTGCCGAAAATGCCAAGTTCTTTGGCTTCGGCAAGCAAGGTCTCTAACCCCGGCATCGGCTTCATCACCTGTGCGCCGTTTTCCTTGTCTTCCAGTCCCTTGTCGATCTTGAGGAACGGCACGACACCGCGCTTTTCCCACAGGTACTTTGGCACTGGCATGCCTTCGACTGAGTTGCGCATGGTGCGCTCAAACAGGATCGCGCCAAGCACTTTGTCAGAGGTGAAGTCAGGCGCTGTCATGATCCGGCACCGCATGTCGTGGATCAGGCCAAACATCTCTTCGTCATTGGAATAGGCGTCTTCTTCGACGCCATAAAGGCGCAGCGCCTTGGGGGTTGATCCGCCGCTTTGATCGAGCGCGGCAATAAAGCCGTCGGCGTTGAGAATGCGGTCTGTCATGGCGGCGTCGGTCATTTGAAATCCCCTCGCTGACGTCGTGGTCTGGGTGTCTGGTACTCCACCGTTCCGGGAAAAGATAGTGGTTTGTCAGTTGGTTAGCGCTAACGCTTTTGGTTTCGGGGCTTTACGCACAACCAAATCCCGTCTTTGGCGCGGACGGTCAGGTGTGCCACGGGTTCTGGCGTCTTTTCCGGCAGGGTTGAGACCTCGAAGGCGCGCAGAAACATCGACATCAGAAGCGGCCCCTCGGCCATGGCAAAGCCCGCGCCGGGGCAGACGCGAGGGCCGGTGCTGAACGGCATGTAGGCATTGCGGATCGATTGGCGGCTGTCTTCGTCCTGCCAGCGGGCGGGATCAAAGCCATCCGGGTTGGTCCAAAGACGGGTGTGCCGGTGCAGGTGCCAAGGGCTGAGCACCAATTGCGCGCCCTTACGGATTACCCGTTTGCGGAATGTCTCGGGCCGCGCCGCCTCACGCACCATCATCGGGACGGGCGGGTAGAGCCGGAGCGTTTCGCGGAACACGTCGCGGCTGATTGTCAGGCGGCGCACATCGCTGGGTGTTTCGAGTTCGGTCGCTTCTTCGGCGACCTTTGTCTGCCAATCCGGAAAGGCCGCGCAAAGGTAGAGCGCCCAAGCGAGCGCGCTGGCACTGGTTTCGTGGCCCGCGAGGAAAAAGATCGCGACCTGATCCACCATTTCGTCGGCTGAAAAGGTCTGGCCGGTTTCCGGGTCAACGGTCGTCATGATGCGCGTCGCAAGATCGTCGGGAGCGACCCCGCGCGCGATCTCATCCCGCCGGGTTTCCACAAGTTGCGCAATGAGCGCGCGAATTTGCGCCGCCGACGCGCGTGTGTCGTTGCGGTGAAACCGGGGCATCCAGCGCGGCAGGGGAACAAAGGCGGCTAGGTTCAGAATGGGCTGGGCGCGCTGGTAGCGGCGGAATTCGTGAAAGACCTTGGTGGCTGTGGCGTCTTCGATGGGAATGGAAAACAGCGTTCGGAAGATGACATCGGCAGCGGCATGGCTGGCGAGTTCTTCGATTTCCACGTCTGCGCCAGCGTTGATCTGCGCTGAGAGGCGCGCGACCGTCGCTTTGCCGGCATCCCACATCGCTGGCAATGTATTGTCCAGTCGCCCACGCTCGAACGCCGGATCGATGATGCGGCGTTGCCGTTCCCAGGTTTCGCCGTTGGTCAGGAAGACCGAGTTGCCGAGGAGCGGGCGCAACCCTTCGCCGATGCGGTTGGATTTCGGGAAATCCTGAGGGCGCGATTTGAGAATAGTGGTCAAGAGGTCCGGGTCATTCGCGAGGTATGATCTGAAAAACGGTGTGCGAAACTCGGCCATCCATGCGCGGTAGAGGCGTTCAGGCTGCGCCGAAAGGATGTCGCGGCGAAAGAGCTTCATGTATCGCCAGAGCGATACGCGATCCGGGCGCGACGGTGGCTTGGGCGGGATCACGGGGCGACAGAGGTGTACTTGGACACTGCAACGTCAATTCGTGATTTTGACGGCGGGCGATCCGAATAGCGCTGCCCGAGCGTCAGGGGGCCTGCGGTGATCTGAAAGTAATCGTAATCCAGCGGTTGATCAAATGCGCACAAATACTGGAAGTGCAGACGGAAGTATTTGCGCCGCAGTTTCTGCCAAAGCTCTGGCGACAACGCACGTGAGAATTGGGCGGAGAACACCAGCGGCCATTGCTTTTCGCGGGTGGCGACGCCCGAGACGGATACAGGATCGCAGAGCGCGTAAGAGCAGCCGTCACCGGGCGCTGTCACATCGACCCAGACGATGTCATCGCGTTCTGACAACAGCTGCAAATCAGCGCGCAATTGGTGTGCGTCGGGCAGGAACGAGACCATAGGGATGACGTGGCCCAGACTGAGAAAGGACAGCGCAGGCCGTGCGGGCCGTGTGGGTTGGCGGCGGAGGATGTCGGCGATGATCGACACGGCCAGATGCGCGCCCGAGGAATGGCCAACAACGAGAACCTCGTCATAGTCCTGTAAGAGTGCGGCCGATATGGTGCCGCGAAAGGTATCCATCCTCTTTTGAAGGGCAGGGGGTGTGGCGCCTTTTAGCTGCGCAGAGAACGCGTAGTCGTGCATCAGGTAGTAGGCGTAGATGCGTTTGTCGCGTTCTTTGAACCAGCGTAGAACCAGAACCACGATGACGAAGAACGGCGTCCAATAGAGCAGCGCTTCGCCCCAGCGCGCAATTGCGCCGTCACCGATGAGCATCAGCACCAGTGCCCGCAACACTGTGCTGAGCGCCCAGCCCGCAAGATGCGCCAGCAACAGGGCTGCGATAAGCTGCAGGATCAGCGCACCAATCGGATAAAGCGCCGCGATCAAAGGGCCTTTGGGCAAAACCGCAAGGCGGCGCAGAGTGCCGGAAGCGATGTAGGTCCAGCTGGTTTTGACAAGCTGCCAATAGGTGGCCGGAATGCTGTTCGACATGCTGTCACGCACGATGTCGGACCAAAGCAAGACTTCGATATCAGCCGACACGCGCGTGTCGTCCATAAGACCAGAGGCATGCCAGCCATAGGCATCTTCGTCCGTCGTGGCCTGCACATGCAGGCCGTAGCCCGAAATCTCGGCCTGTTTTGCGCCCTCAGTGCGGTACAACTCCCGATACCGGCGGGCCGGGAAGGGGTCGTAGCCGGGAATATAGAACACCTTGCGTCGGCGCACGGGGTTGGGCGAGGCGGGCATCGGTCGAACTGCTCATTGATTTTTGCGCAGTGTAGCAGTGGCACGGAAATGCGCCAAATGTTTGGTGGACATGTGCGGTGTCGCGCTATCTGTTCCTCAGATCGCAAGACGGAAGACCATGACCGACATCCTCAACATCATTGCAGCGCTTTTGACCATTGGCTTTGGCGCGTTCGGCTTTCTGGCCCCGAAATTCACCGCAAGCGCGCTCGACCTCGCGCCGGATGGCTCCAACATGGGGTATTCGGAAATGCGCGCATCGGTGGGTGGGCTGTTTGTGGTGATGGCCCTGGCGTGTCTGGCGATTGGGGCGCCCATGGCTTACGCGATGATGGGCTTTGCCTATGTCGGGGCTGCTGCAGGGCGTGCGTTGTCTTTGGTTCTGGACAAACCGCCCTTTGCCAAGGCTTTTGTCTATTTCCTGATCGAAGCGGTATTGGCTGCGTGGTTGGTCTTGGCCAATCTGTAGATCGACAGCGCTTTACGGCTCGCTCCAATACCGACGCCGCTCTTCCCAGATCTTTTCCCCGATACGGCAATCCGTCGGATCGCGCGGCACGGATTGCACGGGAATGATGCTGTGGAGTTGCGGGCGTGAGACCATTTCAAGCAACAGTTTGCGTTGAACGGCTTCGGCAAAGTCATCCCAATCAAAGACAGGGATCACAAACGACCCCGGCCCGCCAATGACGCAGGTTTCGTAATAGACATCCAGTTGATCGATGTGCCACGCGCTGCCCATGCCCTCCTGCGTCAAAAGAGGCAGGCCGTTAATCACAATCCCTTTCGCCAGAACGCTATCGCGGGCGGTTTCGACCAAGCGGCCCTGGTTGTTCGGGCCATCGCCCGAGATGTCGATCACCCGGCGCAGGCCTTTGTACATGTTGTTCTCGATCATCTCTGCCCCAAAGACCAAGGCCTCGGAAATCGAGGTGCGGCGCAAGGCGGGATCAAAACGGGATGTCAAGATATCGGCAAACGCTGCCAGATCGGCCCGGGTCTGCAGCACGCGCCAATCGATGACCACCTTTTGCGTGCCAGCCCATTCGACATACGCGACCGCCACCGTTTGCAAGAGGCCCGACTGCACGGCGGCAAACACCGCGTCAGACCGCAATGCCTCCGCATAGCCGCGCCGCTGGATCTCAAGCTCTCTTGCGGTCATTGACCGCGAGACATCGACCATCAGCACCAATTCCAGATCGACCTCAATCTCGTCCGCCTTGGCGGTTGGCGACAAGGCGACCAGGAAAACAGCAAGAAAGGCAAAGATACGGATCATACCCGTATCATGACCAAGCGATGCAGCGCGGTCTAATCACAAGTTTGGTTCCGGGATCACGCGTGTCACAAAACCAAAACTAAACTGTCATCATTTCTTGATCCACGCCTCCTAGACCTGCGCGCATGTGCGGGGCGCGCAGCGCTGTGCCCCGCGCATCTGCTGCTCTTTTTAGCCAATGGTCCTGCGCCACAAGGAGGATACGCATGTCGCGTCAAGACATCATCAATAACCCTGACTACGGCAACCGCGCCGAAGCGTTTGAGGCTTTCGACGATATTCCCACCAACCCCAACCTTGGCCGCACAATTGGTGACGTCATCAATGCGCGCTACGGCCGCCGCGATTTCCTGCGCGGGTCATTGGCCGTTACGGCAACGACCGCGCTGTTCGGCACAACCGCGCTAACTGCTCCGAAATCCGCGCAGGCCGCAACAGCTTCGGATAGCCGGTTCAAGTTCGAAGAGCTGAATTGGGGCAACGATACCGAGCATCACATTGCCGAAGGCTACAACGCGGATATTCTTGTGCGCTGGGGCGATCCAATCACGGCGGACGCGCCGGAGTTTGATGTGATGAACCAGTCAGCCGAAGCGCAGTCCAAGCAATTTGGCTATAACAACGACTATGTCGGGTTTGCCGAGATTGAACCGGGCCGCGGCATGCTGTGTGTGAACCACGAATACACCAATGAAGAGGTGATGTTCCCGGGCCTTGGCCGCCAAGACCGTGCGGATTTCGTTGGCATGACGAAAGAGATTGTCGATATCGAAATGGCCGCTCATGGCGGATCGGTCTTTGAGATTCAGAAAGGCGCGGACGGCAAATGGGCGATCAACCGCGACAATCCATTGAACCGCCGCATCACCGCCAACACGCCGATGACCTTTGACGGCCCTGCGGCCGGTCATCCGCGCATGCGCACAAACGCGGATCCAAACGGCATGACCGTGCTGGGCACCATCAACAATTGCGCCGGTGGCATGACGCCGTGGGGCACGTACCTGATGGCCGAAGAAAACTTCCACGGGTATTTTTGGTCGGATGTCGTTGATGCCGAGGGCAAGGTTGACGTCTCTGCCCAGCCCGAGGCCGACAGCATGACCCGCTACGGCGTTCCGGGGCGCTGGTACGCATGGGGCAAGTATCACGACCGGTTCAACATCGACAAAGAGCCCAATGAGGTGAACCGCTTTGGGTATATCGTCGAGGTTGATCCGATGAACCCGAACGCAACACCAATCAAGCACACGGCGCTGGGCCGGTTCCGCCACGAAGGTGCCGAGACGACAATCGCCTCTGACGGGCGGCTTGTGATCTATTCGGGCGACGACAACCGGTTTGATTACCAGTACAAATGGGTCTCTGCCGATCCTGTGACCGAGGAAAACAGCTACTTTGGATCACCGCTCTTGTCTGAAGGCACGCTATATGTGGCGCGGTTTGAAGAGGATGGGACGATCAACTGGCTGCCGCTTGTGCATGGCGAAGGCCCGCTGACGGCGGAAAACGGCTTTAACAGCCAGGCCGATATCGCAATTGACACGCGACTGGCAGCGGATGCGCTGGGTGCCACGCCGATGGACCGCCCTGAGGACGCGCAGCCGGGGCCGGGTGGCACGGCCTACCTCATGCTGACCAACAACTCGCGCCGCAAGCCCGAACAGGTAGACGCCGCCAACCCGCGGCCAGAGTCGAATTTCGGCCATATCATCGAGGTCAAGGAAGACGGGGGCAACCATTCGTCGACAACGGGCACATGGTCGATCCTCGTTCTTTGCGGTGACCCGTCGATTGAAGAGGTCGGGGCCATGTGGAACCCGGAAACCTCGGAAAACGGCTGGTTCGGATCGCCTGACAACTGCGCCTTCGACAGCGGCGGGCGACTTTGGATTTCGACCGACCAAGGATCCGGCTGGGGTCGTACCGGCAAGTCGGATGGGCTTTATTCGCTTGAAACCGAAGGCGAGCTGCGCGGGCATTCCAAGCTGTTCTTCCGGTGCCCAGTGGGGGGCGAACTGTGTGGCCCGTACTTTGCCGATGAGAGCAAGACGCTGTTCCTCGCGGTCCAGCACCCCGGCACCGATGGCACCAAGGATTTTGCCGGGTTCGAGCGCGATTCAACGTTTGAAGACCCGGCCACACGCTGGCCGGACTTTGACCCCGCCATGCCGCCGCGTCCCTCGGTGGTTGTGGTGACCAAGGAGGACGGTGGCGTCATCGCCGTCTGATCCTGACCCAACTTAAGGCTCCGGAGCTTTGCTTCGGGGCCTTTTTTACAAGACCGTTCAAACGGCCTTGTTGACGCGATTTCAAAATCGCGTTTGAAGCGTCTTCGAAGACGCTTGATCCAAGCCAATTCGAATTGGCTTGGTGGCTAAGGCAGGCCAATGACGGTGCCTTCCTGAATGACCTTGGGATCATAGGCCTTGCGAGCGAAAACCTCGCGCACCATGGGTTCGAAATGTGCTAGCGGTTTCATCGGATAATCGGGGTCAAAAGAGGATTGATCCCAGCGTTCGCAGAAATCGGCACAGGATTTGAAGCAGGGATGGTCTTTGAACCGGTCGCGGGCGTTCCGGTCCCATCCGTAGTGGTGGCCATAGTAGAGCATCTGGAAAATCCCGTGATGCTCGACCACCCAGGCGACTTCCCAGCGGACAAATGGGCGAATGACCTCTGCGGAAAACCGGTCATGGTTCTGCGGCGCAAGTCCATCCCCGACGTCATGTAAGAGTGCGCCGACAACCCAGTCGATGTCCGCGCCATCTGTTTCGGCACGTGTGGCAGATTGCAGCCCATGCTGTAGCCGCGTGATACGGTAGCCTTCGAGCGTGGCTTCACCTTGACGACGCAATTCGTCTAGAACGCGATCTGCTGTGAGGGCGAGATATGGCTTTTCCAGTTCTTCGAGCAGCAGATAGTCGTCTTTGGTGCCGTCTTTCATCTGGGTGAATGACACCGTTGCGTCTCGCTCATGCCATTTGACCTTCTTTTTGCGTGTACATCGACACGTCCTTTTCCGCCCCTTGTGCGAGGGTCTCGGCCTGATCCTGCAGCACTTGCTCGTAAAGCGCCAGATCCGCAGGATGAAACAGCGACCGGGGGCCGGCGAGATTGATCCAGCCTTGTGCGGCGTCCGATCCCCGCACCAGCATCGCATAGTCGCGTTTCATGTCTGGTAGGCGCACGTCCGGTGTCACGTAGCGGATCGCAAGGCCGATGCGCCGGTCGGCAGAGCGATTGGGGCCGGAGGCGTGAAAACACCGCCCGT
>CAZCOX010000108.1:9206-10750 GCA_964500115.1 uncultured Rhodobacterales bacterium | reverse complement strand
AGGAATTGAAAATCGCGAGGAAGATCAAAACGCCGATTGAAAATACCGCAACGCGGATGCTCCAGCGGACAAAGCCCTCAAAGGTCTTTTCCTGCGTGGTGGTGTCCATCGTGCCGTGCTTGTGTTCTGCCATCTATCCGGTCCCAAACTTCTGTTCGCGTGTTGCGATCCCATGTGCCTCACCACGCCGCCAATGCCAAGCGCGCAGTGTGTCGCGGCCTTACTCTGTCTCTTCCAATCGCGCGGCAAGCTCAAAGCCAATCCGGCGTGGGGCCTCTTCTGCTTTGGGTTTCGGCAAAGCCCGCAACGCCACGCTCAACTGCGAGACATGCTGGATCAACTGCATTCGCCCGCCAGCGGCATCCGCGCCATAGAATGTCACGATATCGGGGTCAAAGAACCCCAGCCCTTCGATCCGCAGAACACCACTGTCACTCCCGACAAAGCCCATCGCGACCTCATGTTCATTGTCCAGCTGCTTTTCAAAGTTCTGGATATAGAGGATCAACCGCTCATGCGCCCATTCCGCCGGGCTTTTCTGCTTCACGGGTTTGCGCGTCACCGCATCGGGCAAGGTTCGCGCGCCGGATTCACCGCAGCCATCCGCATGCACCTCAACCTGCCGGGGCAGCGCATCGCTCTCCGCCAGTTCCGCCGTGGTTCTGATATCGTCGTCCATGCGCGCCTCCCTCACACCGGCAGTGCCGTTGTTTCCTTGATCTCCTCCATAACGAAGCTTGCCGAAATATCCGAGAGCGGAATGCGCGCGATCACACGCTTGTAAAACGCGTCATAGGCCGGAACATCCGCCACCCTGACCCGCAGCATGTAATCCAGATCGCCAGTCATCCGGTATGCCCCCACCACCTCGGGCATGGCGCGGATTGCCTTATGAAACCCGTCCAGCCACTCGGCATCGTGCCGACCGGCGCGGATCATCACCACGACCTCCAGGGGGCAACCCAATGCCTTGGGGTTTGCCAAGGCGACGCGCCCAACCAGCACGCCCGCCTGCTCCATCGCCTTGATTCGCCGCCAGCAGGCGTTGCGCGACAGGTTCACCTGCGCGGCAATCGATTCAACGCTTTGATCGGCATCGCGTTGCAGAATTTGCAGGATCGCCCGGTCAAATTGATCAATTTTTGACGACATCATGGGAATTATTCTCATACTTTGCGAAAATCAGTTAGCAAATTGGGACAAATTCTCCAACCCCATTTGCTACTTTGCACCTGTCACCAGCACGCCAATCCCGGCAAAGACAGGAGCATGTCATGCAAACAACCCCATTCTTGTACCGCGTGTTTCTGCGTCACCCGCATAGTGTAGATGAGGGCTACTTCGCGCATATGCGCTTCGCGGCGTCCTTCGCGGGTTGGCTTGCGGTGGCAGCTGGTGCAGCACTGGTCCACGCGATCATCCCGTCCCTGTGCGAATCCACCGCCAGCCGCATCATCAAACGTCTGCATCACCGGATGACCCACCGCACCCATAGCGACCCGCCCAAGGATGCGCTGAAAAACGCCTGATCAGATCAGGGTTGG
>CAZCOX010000108.1:0-9106 GCA_964500115.1 uncultured Rhodobacterales bacterium | reverse complement strand
AACCAGCGCCGCGCACTTCTCAGCGAATGGGGGGATGTGCTGCTGAATGGCGCTGGCGTGGTAGCCCTCGAATCCGCATACACCGATACCTCCGCCATCGACGAAGCAACCGCGATATTCAAAACCATCATCGCAGACGAAAAATCCAAGGCCGGCGGCGGGGGTGATCACTTTGCGACCGCTGGCACAAACGACCGCATCTGGAACGCCCTGCAAAAGCTCTGCGAAGCATCGCCCGAAACCTATTTCCGCTACTTCGCCAATCCGGCAATCGCCGCTGTTTGCGAGGCATGGCTTGGGCCATATTACCAGATGACCACGCAGGTCAACGTCGTGTACCCCGGCGGGGCCGCCCAACAATGCCACCGCGATTATCACCTCGGATTTCAGACCGAAGATATCTGCGCCACGTACCCGGCGCATGTTCATACACTGTCGCAAACGCTGACGCTGCAAGGGGCCATCGCCCATTGCGATATGCCGGTTGAAAGCGGCCCGACGAAGCTTCTGCCATTTTCGCAGGCCTATGCGCCCGGCTACATGGCGTGGCGTCGCGAAGACTTTCGCAACTTGTTTGAGGATCGGGCAGTGCAAATCCCGCTCAAAAAGGGCGACGCGCTGTTTTTTAATCCAGCGCTCTTTCACGCGGCGGGCGCCAACACCAGCACAGACATCGACCGCCTTGCTAACCTGTTGCAAGTCTCGTCCGCCTTTGGACGCGCGATGGAAACCGTTGATCGAACCACCATGTGCAAAGCGATTTACCCGATTGCATTGCAGGCCCAGGCCTCGATGCGCCCTATGGAACTTCGGGCTGCCATCGCCGCAACCGCCGAAGGCTACGCCTTCCCCACCAGCCTGGATCGCGATCCGCCAATCGGCGGACTTGCCCCGGAAACACAGCAGGCGTTCTTTCTGCGCGCGCTCGAAGAAGGGTTAGATGCCGAAGCGTTTGCCCATCATCTCGACGTGATGGACTCCCGGCGTCTGGCGTAACTTCAACCTAAACGCTTTTCAAAAAACACGCGGTCGAACCCGTCTTCCATCCGACGTTCTGTCTGCACATACCCCAATCGCGGATAGAGCGTCAGGTTCGCGGTCATTTTTGCATTGGTGTAAAGCCGGATCGTGGGCAGCCCAGCGCGTCTCGCCTCGTTTTCGATATGGTCAATCAGCGCGCGACCAATGCCGCGCCCCGCCTGACAGGGGTGCACCGCGACGTTCTCCAGAAAGATGTGATCCGCCTTAGGCAGGCACACGGCAAATCCAACCAGACCCGCATCCTCGGCGACCGTGACAACCTCATCCAAAATCAAGGCGGCAAAATCCGCCACCATGGGCGCAGGCTTGCGTCCAATCGCTGCCACGTAAGGGGCATAAGCCGCCTCCGCGATCTCTCTGATGGCATCCAGATCCGTCGCGACAGCTGGCCGCAAATTGATGCCCTTTGTTGTCATCCCACGTCCCGGATCAACCCGGTGTCAAAGAATTGTTCCTGAAACCGCGTTTTTTCGTAGATTGCCGCATCGGTCCAGTCGCCCTCTGCGACAACACAGACCAGCTTGTCCTCAACATCATCACGCCGATGCAGGATAGCGATGCACCGTGCTTGGCACGCATCAACGGGTTCGTTCAGATCAATGACATAGGCATCCACCGGATGCCCATCACCCGCCCGCGTTCCGGGCACATAGCCATAGTTGATCGGATAAATCATGTCCGGGTCCCGCGGGTGTGGCGTGCCCAAAGGACGGTCAATCGTCAAAGACAATTTGCGCCCCAACCATTGATCGGGCTGAAATGAAGGGCGAAGTGACATCCGCCCACTCTGCGTCAAAGTACAAAAGTTATCAAAAGGTTAATAGGTCCGAAACGGTCCCTTTGTTTCGCGCGCGAAACATTAGGGTACAGCACCTGACCTATTCCGCCGGCGGTTTGGCGAGCGACACTACGTTCTGCGGAGCGTCGTCTTTGGCCAGTTCCTCAAAGTCGAAATTATCCAACCGCCGCGCCCGACGTCCGGCCTTGTCGGCGCTGATCTTGATGTCGTTGATATCCTTCGCCGCCTGCCCGAAATGCCGGTCCAGATTGTCCACCCGTGTGCCCAACCGATCCACATCCGCGTAAAGCAGCGCCAGTTCCTTGCGGATGGCCCCCGCCTGCTCCCGCATCCGCGCGTCTTTCAGGATCGCCCGCATCGTGTTGAGCGTTGCCATGCAGGTGGTCGGTGACACGATCCAGACCCGCGCTGCAAACCCCTCCCGCACGATCTCGGGGAAGTTGGAATGCAATTCAGCGTAGATCGCCTCAGAGGGCAAAAACATTAGCGCACCGTCAGCGGTCTCGCCTTCGATGATGTATTTTTCCGCGATATCCTTGATGTGCTTTCGCAGCGAAATCCGAAGCTGCTGCGCCGCGCGGTGCACCTGATCCGGCGTGTCGGCATTGCGCAATTGCTCGTAGGCCTCCAACGGGAACTTGCTGTCAATCGCAATCGGCCCCGGCGGGTTCGGCAGATGGATCAGGCAATCGACCCGTCGGTCATTCGACAACTTGGCCTGCAAGGTAAAGCTATCTCGCGGCAGAGCTTTAGTGACGATATCATTTAACTGGATTTCCCCAAACGCCCCGCGCGTCTGCTTGTTCGACAGAATGTCCTGCAACGACAGAACATCACCCGACAGCTTGGTGATATTGTCCTGCGCCTTGTCGATCACCTGCAACCGGTGCTGCAACTCGCCCAACGATTTTGCCGTGCGTTGTGCTGAGCCTTGCAGGTTCTCGTTCATCTTACCCTGCACTTCCGCAAGACGCCGCTCCATCAGTTGCAGCATCGCCGTCTGGCTCTGCGCCTGCGCCTCGCTCACATGGGTCAGCCCGCCCGCCAGTCGTTCCTGCCCCTCGCCGAGGCTCTGAACGCGTTGCCCGACTTGCGCCAGCTGATACACCAGCGGCTCACTCAGTTTCGCAGCGCGACGGGCTGAAAGTAGCGACATCACCAGCAACATTAAAACCAACGCGGCTAGTCCAATGGCCGCCAAGGTCACCGGATCGCTAAGGTTCAGGTTAAGATCACCGATCTGGATCATGTGCGTCCAAACAGTCTTTCAATGTCGCTGAGTTTCAGTTCGACATAGGTGGGCCGACCATGGTTGCACTGCCCAGAATACGGCGTCGCCTCCATCTCGCGCAGCAACGCATTCATTTCCTCCGCGCGCATCTGACGACCAGACCGGATCGATCCGTGACAAGCCACCCGGCTCAGGATTGCCTCAATCCGATCCTGCAAAGCGCGCGCTTCTCCAGTATCGGCCAGCTCGTCGAGGATGTCATTGAGCAGCGCCTTGGTATTGACCTCACCGAGGATTGCCGGTGTTTCGCGAACGACAACGGCCCCTGCCCCGAAGGGCTCCACCGTTAATCCCATCCGCGCCAGGTCATCCGCGACATCCATCAGCCGCGCCGCATCGCCTTCGCTCATTTCCACCACATCCGGGATCAGCAAAGCCTGTGCCGGAACGGCGTTTTCCGCCATCTGGGTTTTGAGCTTTTCGTAGACCAGCCGCTCATGAGCCGCATGTTGGTCCACGATGACGATCCCACTCTCGGTTTGGGCGATGATGTAGTTCTCATGCACCTGCGCCCGGGCGGCACCCAGCGGGGTATCGGCGGGTTCTTCCGGCGCAACCTCCGGTTCCTCAAATACCCGGGCGGAGTAGGTTTCGGGCATCTCCGCAAAGCCGGGGGCTTGGGCCGCATAGCTGGTTTGTTTCGCCGCGAAACTCGGGCGGTCCATCTGGTAGACGCGTACGCCTTGCGGTTCGGGGCGCATCGCGCCCAGCGTTGCATTGGCAACCGTCGTTGAGGCGCGGTGCCCTGCTTCGGCGAGCGCGTGCCGCAGACCCGAGACGATCAAGCCGCGTACCAGCCCCGGATCGCGGAAACGCACTTCGGATTTGGCAGGATGCACGTTCACGTCGACCTTTTGCGGATCGCAGTCCACAAACAGCGCCACCACAGGATGGCGGTCCCGGCTGAGGAAATCTGCATACGCCCCGCGCAGCGCACCAAGCAACAGCTTGTCGCGGACCGGGCGGCCATTCACGAAAAGGTACTGCGCCACGGCAGCGCCACGGGAATAGGTTGGCAGGCCCGCATAACCTGTGAGCCGAATACCCTCGCGGTCTGCATCGACGGGAATGGCATTATCGGTAAAGTCGCGCCCGATCACTTGCCCCAGCCGACCGCGTAAGGCATCGAAGAGATCACCCGTGACCGCATCGGCCCGGAACGTCACGCGCCCTTCACCGCCGCCGGAGACATCGCGCAGGGTGAAACTGACAGACGGTTCGGCCATGGCAAGGCGCTTAATCACGTCGGAGATCGCCTGCATTTCAGCGCGATCAGTTCGCAGGAATTTCAAGCGTGCCGGCGTTGCGAAGAACAGGTTTCGCAGCGTGACAACAGTGCCTTTGGAAAGCGCTGCTGGTTTGACCGCATCAATAGCGCCGCCGGTGACGGAAAGCTCTGCGGCGTCGAAACCGAATGCGTGGCTGGTGACGGTCAACCGCCCTACAGCGCCGAGCGAGGCAAGAGCTTCGCCGCGAAACCCGAAGGATTGGATGTTAAGCAGGTCGCTGCCATCGATCTTGGACGTTGCGTGTCGAGAGACGGCGAGCGGCAATTCTTCTGGCGGGATTCCACAGCCATCATCGGCCACGCGGATCAGCGTCTTGCCACCATCGGCGATAGCCACCTCGACCCGGGTGGCACCGGCGTCGACAGCGTTTTCGACCAACTCTTTTACAGCAGACGCTGGGCGTTCAACCACTTCACCCGCTGCGATACGGTTGATGGCGGCATCGTCAAGCTGTTGAATAGATGCGCGTATCTTGGGGGCGTGGCTGTTCATGCCACGAGATGTAGCACGCGCGTCGCGATTCTTCTATGGGGTTGATTTGGGGACGGTGCGTGAAATCACGCACCCTACGGCGTTTAGAAGACGAGTTTGACGAGAGCCGCCGTGCCGCCCATCAGCGCCGCTGCCGCGAGGGCAGGTGCCAGAAACGTGTTCACGTTGATCTGCTTGGTCTCCGCCAAAAGCTTTGCAATCTCGGCGCGCATTTTGTCGTCTGCGAGGGCCTGTTCCTGATGGGTCATCTCATCCTCTCTACGATGCTTAAAATAGCGTCGTGTCAGCAGTTCATCAAGGTAACTGAAATAGGGTTAACGGCAGCCGCGATTGACCCTGCCACACCGCGTGGTAACACGTTGCGCATGCTCGCGATCTTTGTTCAGACCTTGCCGTTTTTTGCCCTAATCGCCGTGGGTTACGGCGCGGGCAAGACGGGGTTCTTTACTGAAGAAGCGACTGCCTACCTGACCAAGTTCGTCTTTTACTTCGCGCTCTCCGCAATGCTGTTTCGATTTTCGGCAAACCTATCCTTGGCCGAAATCTTCGACTGGCGCATAGCAGCGGGGTATCTGTGGGGAACGGCCTTTGTTTATGGCGTCGGCATGGCTGTGGCGTTTCTGCGAGGGATGGATACCGCAGCGGCCGGTTTCGAAGGACAGGTTGCGGCGATTGGCAATACCGGGTTTCTGGGTGTGCCGATGCTGGCGCTTTTGATGGGGCAAGACGCTGTTGGGCCGATTATCTTGGTACTGGCCATCGATCTGGTGGTGTTTTCTTCGCTGATTGTCATTCTGGTTGTTGGGTCGCGCGAAGGTGCTTTGTCTTGGGGCATCTTCAAGACTGTTGGTCTTGGTCTGCTGAAAAACCCGATGATCGTGTCGATTGTGCTTGGGTTTGTTGTCTCAACCTCGGGCATCCCGTTGCCCAAGCCGGTAAATGACTTTCTTGGCATCCTTGGGGCCGCTGCAACGCCCGGTGCGCTTTTCGCCATTGGCGCTTCGCTCGCCACGAAATCGGCGGAGCGGTTGACCGTGGCCGGTTGGTTGAGTTTCTGCAAGCTCGTGATCCACCCTTTGGCTGTGGCCGTTGGCGTTTATTTCCTGTTCCCGGCTGATCCTTACAAGGCGGGAGTTGTCGTGGCTGCCGCAGCCTTGCCCGTGGCGGGGAATGTGTTCATCCTTGCGCAGCATTACGGGGTCGCTCCGCAACGGGTGTCCGCCGCGATTTTGATCTCGACTGCGGTGAGCATCTTTACCGTGTCTTTCGTGATTTCTCAGGTTTTGGTTTAGGGAGGCCATCTGCATGGAAACTGTTTCGGAGAACGCCTGTTTCGACGGGGTACAAGGCGTGTATTCGCATCGCTCGGACGCGTGTGGATGTGACATGACTTTTGGGCTTTACCTGCCGCCGCAGGCGCGGGAGGGTAACGTGCCTGTACTTTGGTATTTGTCAGGTCTGACCTGCACCCACGAAAACGCGATGACCAAGGCCGCAGCGCAGGGCGCGGCGGCAGAATTGGGCATGGCCGTAGTATTTCCCGACACGTCCCCACGCGGGGATGATGTGGCCGATGATGAGGCTTATGATCTGGGCAAAGGTGCGGGGTTTTACGTGAACGCCACGCAAGAGCCGTGGGCGCCGCATTTCAAGATGTGGGATTATGTCTCGGCAGAGTTGCCTGCGCTGATCGGGGCGGAATTCGCGGTCGATCTGGAGCGGCAGGCCATCACCGGGCATTCGATGGGTGGCCATGGCGCACTGACCATCGCGATGGCACATCCCGGGCGGTTTGCCTCGGTCTCGGGTTTTGCGCCGATTGCGCATCCGAGCGCCAGCGACTGGGGCCGCAAACAACTGTCGGCCTATCTGGGCGATGACGAAGCGGGCTGGGCCAAACATGATGCAACGCTGCAAATGCGCGAGGTTGGGTTTGACGGGCCGGTGTTGATCGATCAGGGCGCGTCGGACCAGTTTCTGGAATTGTTGAAGCCGGAAGATCTGTCTCAGGCCATGGCGGCGCGACGTCAGGATGGCGTGTTCCGGATGCAAAAGGGGTACGATCATTCGTATTTCTTTGTCTCGACCTTTATCCCCGATCACCTTGCCTTTCACGCGGAGGCTTTGGGTCTGTGACACGGTTGTTCGTCGACGCGGATGCCTGCCCGGTGAAAGCCGAGGCAGAGCGCGTGGCGACGCGGCACAAGGTGCAGATGTATCTGGTCTCGAACGGCGGGTTACGATTGTCGCAAAACCCGCTGGTTGAGGTTGTTGTCGTGCCCGATGGGCCAGACATTGCGGATATGTGGATTGCCGAGCGTGCCGGTTCTGGCGACGTGGTGATCACGGGAGACATTCCGCTCGCGGCGAAATGCGTCGAGGGCGGTGCGCGTGTGCTGAAACACAATGGCGAACGGCTGGATGCGCGGAATGTTGGGCAGGCCTTGGCGACGCGGGATTTGATGACCGACCTGCGGGCGGCGGACCCGTTTCGGCAAGGTGGCGGGAAGCCGTTTTCAAAGGCGGATCGATCAAGGTTTCTGGATGCGCTGGAGCGCGAGATGCGGGGGGCGCTGAAGGATGGCAGTTGAGGCGGTTGTTTTTGACATTGGCAACGTGCTCGTTGAGTGGAACCCGGAGCGGTTCTTTGATGCCAAGATCGGCGAGGACCGGCGCAAGGCGCTTTTTGCGGCGATTGATCTGCACGGGATGAACGATGCGGTGGATCGCGGTGGCGATCTGGCGACGGTGGTGCAGGACGAAGCGCGCAAGCATCCCGGTTGGGAGGCCGAGGTTCTGATGTGGCGCGATCATTGGCTCGACATGGTGGGCCCGGCGATTGACGGATCGGTGGCTATTTTGCGGGCCTTGCGAGGAAAAGGTGTTCCGGTCTTTGCGTTGTCGAACTTTGGGCGCGGTACGTTTGCCATGGCGTCGCCGGTTTATCCCTTTCTGGCGGAGTTCGACCGGTCTTACATCTCGGGCCATATGGGCGTGATCAAACCGGATGCAGAGATTTACCGGCGGGTAGAAGAAGATTGCGGTGTAGCCCCGGATCGCTTGCTGTTCACGGATGACCGCCCGGACAACATCGCGGCAGCAAAGTCGCGGGGATGGCAGGGGCATCTGTTTGACGGACCGGACGGGTTTCGCGCGCGACTGGTGGCAGAGGGTCTGTTGTGAGCGTACCCGAGATCATTCCGTTTGAGGCGGGTGAAGCGGAGCTGGACTGGCTTGGTCTGACCGACGCGATTGCGGCGGGGCATGAACTGCCAAAGGCGGAGATCACGGACGGTTTTTTGTACCGCGGGGATGATACGCTTTTGAACCGGGCGGCGTGGATCGACGGGCTGGGGCTGGCGGTGAAATCGGCGACGGTGTTTCCGGGCAATGCGGCACGGGGTGAACCCTCGATCAACGGGGGAGTGTCGCTTTATGCGGATGATACGGGTGTTCTTGAGGCGATTGTCGATTTCCATTTGGTGACGAAATGGAAAACAGCCGGAGACAGTTTGCTCGCAGCGCGACGGTTGGCGCGACCGGATTCTGAAGTGATCCTGATTGTGGGTGCCGGAACCGTGGCGGCGTCGCTGGTTGAGGCGTATCGCGCGGGGTTTCCCGGGGCACGGTTTCTGGTCTGGAACCGGACAGTGGAGCGTGCCGCGGAACTGGCGGAACGGTTTGACGATGTGACCGCTGTGGAGGACTTGGAGAGCGCGGTCGGGCAGGCAGATATTGTGACCTGTGCAACGATGTCGACCGAGCCGGTGTTGCGCGGGGCTTGGTTGAAGCCGGGGACACATGTCGATCTGATTGGCGCGTATCGACCGGATATGCGCGAGGCGGATGATGCCGCTTTGAGGCGCGCGCGGGTGTTTGTGGACAGTCGGGACACAACCGTTGGTCATATTGGCGAGATCAAGGACCCGATTGCGCGCGGTGTGATCACGGCCGATGCGATTGTGGCGGATTACTACGCATTAAACCGGTTCACGCGTCAATCGGAGGATGAGATCACGCTGTTCAAAAACGGGGGTGGCGCGCATCTCGATCTGATGGTCAGCCGGTACATCCTCGACCGTTGGCGCGCGCGTGGGAAGATGCTGTAAAGCATCTTCGCCTTTCCGTCGACGGAAACGGTTGGGGGCCAGCCCCCAAACCCCCGCGGTATTTTGGGCAAGAGGAAAGAGCTAG
>CAZCOX010000107.1:0-10782 GCA_964500115.1 uncultured Rhodobacterales bacterium | reverse complement strand
GCATTGCCGTCAAAAGCGCATGGTGCAGCGATCCTGCCGACGACCTTGGTCCAAACACTGTAAAGTCGACGGTGCTGCGGACCAGAACAAAGCAACCAAGGTGATGGATCGTGGTGCGCGTGGCCGTGCCGACAGTGTCCCCGCGCAGGTTTGCGGGGCATAGAAGTTCTAAGACATCTATCAGGCGTTCACCGTGCAGATCAAAGCGGCACCAGCCATCAGTTTGTTCTGTGATGCTTGCTGTCTTTCCGGCTTTATTCGTCAAGACCGCGGCGAGGTCTTCATACGACTCATAGGGCGCGGTCACCATCCATTGGTCCGGGCCCATCCAAAACGCACCCATTGTGCCCTCGGTAGCGCGGCCCGGTTCAGGTGGCTCTGCGCCAAGCAGGTCGGCAAGAACAGCCTGCGCGGCGTCTTCTTGCCCCAGTCGCGACGCGAAGGATGCCAGAGCGGTGTCTGTCACCTCGGTCATGGTGACCGGACCAACTGTATCCACGCATGGTGACTGGCTGCCGAGAGGTGTGATCGGGGTCATGTCAGACACGGAGCCGTTCTCCTTCTGGGTCGATGAAATGGGCCGAGACAACTTCGACATCGTGTTCCACGTCTGTCAGCGGGCTGACCAACCGAATGACCTCTCCTATCCGCGTGTCACCGGATTTCAGGAAGCCAAGCCCGATATGGCTCTCCAGATTTGGAGAATAGCAGGCAGAGGTCACATACCCCTGATCATGCATGGCATCGATCTTGCTGCCTTTTGTCATCAGATGTGCGCCTGCTGTTACAGGTTTGCTTCTGTCAACAGAGCGCAGCCCAACAAGTTTGAGCGCGTCGTCGGTGTTCAGCCCCTCGCGTTCTGACAGGATCGAGCCGATGCTGTCTTTCTTCTTAGACACCATGCGGCCCATGCCAAGGTTCAACGCCGTGGTCGTCCCGTTCAACTCGTTGCCGGTCGCATGACCTTTCTCGATCCGCATCACGCCCAAAGCTTCGGTGCCGTAGACAACCGCGTCAAACTCTTCGCCTTCGGACACAAGCTTGCGGATGAGTGCGTCGCCATAACGGGTTGGAACGGCAATCTCATAGGCCAGTTCACCCGAAAAGGAGATCCGGAAGAGACGCGCGCGGATGCCCGAGACGCTGACCGCGCCGCAGGCCATATAGGGGAATGCCTCGTTCGAGACGTCGTGTTCGGCATCAATTACCTTTTGCAACAGCTTGCGCGCGTTTGGCCCGGCGACGGAAAACTGCGCCCACGCTTCGGTGGTGGAAATCAACTGCACGTCCATGTCTGGAAACAAGCATTGATGCACAAATTCCATGTGCCGGTAGACGGAGGCTGCATTCGCCGTCGTTGTTGTCACTACAAAATGATCTTCGGCAAAACGCGCCGCCGTGCCGTCATCCATCGCGATCCCGTCTTCGCGCAGCATCACGCCATAGCGCACCTTGCCTACCGGCAGCTTGGCAAACCCGTTGCAATAAACCTTGTTCAGGAATTCAGCAGCATCCGCGCCCTGGACATCAATTTTTCCAAGAGTGGTCACATCGCAAATCCCAACGGATTTCCGGGTTTGCAGCACTTCGCGATCCACGGATTGGCGCCAGTGCGTTTCGCCGGGTTTCGGAATCCACTGCGTGCGCAGCCACATCCCAGCCTCGACAAATACCGCGCCTTGCTCTTCGGCCCATTTGTGTGAGGGCGTTTTGCGAACCGGGCGGAAGTGTTCGTCGCGGGATCGACCTGCCAAAGTGCCCATTGCTGTCGGCGTGTAGGGCGGACGGAAAATTGTCGTACCAACCTCGGGGATCGATTTGCCAGCGAGTTCAGCCATGATGGCAAGACCGCCGATATTGGACGTTTTGCCCTGATCGGTTGCCATGCCGAGGGTTGTGTAGCGTTTCAGGTGTTCAACTGATCTGAAGTTTTCCTGATGCGCCAGTTTGACGTCTTTGACGGTCACGTCGTTCTGCTGGTCAAGCCATGCACGTTTTGCACCTTGGACATGCCAAAATGGTGTGATGGTTACAGGCGCGTCTTCGGCGCTTGGCAAGTCGGTTTCGGGAGCGGTTTTGCCCAGGTGCTCAAGTGTTTTTACGGCCGCGTCGACGCCGCTTTGCAGCGCCGCATGGGTTGAAAATGCCCCGCCGGCTGCACCGGCTACGCTCATGCCTACCGGCGTATCCGCGCCCGGTACAAACGCCGCAATGTCATCGCGCCAGACCGGTCGTCCGCGTTGATGGCAGGTCAGATGTACGTTCGGGTTCCACCCGCCGGACACCCCCAATGCGCCACAGCTGAGCATTCGAACGCGACCTTCGGCAGTGGTCACGTCGATGCCTTCAAGACCCAACCGCCCACGCGTGTTGGTGATCTGCGCGCCGGGGATGACCTCGTAGTCCTGGCTCTTGGGCGCGTCGTCGCGCGTGTCCACAACGGCTATCACGCGCAGGCCCTTCGCGTGCAGATCAGCGGCGGTGCGATGGCCGTCGTCGTTGTTGGTGAAGACCGCAACGCGTTTCGCTGGGGCTGCGGCCCAGCGGTTGACGTAAGCCCGTAATGCCGACGCCTGCATAATACCAGGGCGGTCGTTCTGTTCAAAAGCGATCGTGCGTTCAGTGGAACCGGCTGCAAGGATGGAATGTTTCGCGTAGATGCGCCAGAGGATCTGTCGCGGTTTGCCTTCGGGCGGCACGGGAAGGTGGTCAGACACACGCTCAACTGCGCTGTAGATGCCGTGGTCAAAGACACCAATCACTGTGGTACGGGGCATGATGCGGACGTTGGGCATGGTTGCTAGTTCCGCAACGGTAGCCGCCGCCCAATCGGAGCCCGCCATATCGCCGACCGGGAAAGTTTCTGCATTCAACCGCCCGCCAAGCATGTAATCCTCATCGGCGAGGATGACGTCAGCACCTGCGCGGCCAGCGGTCAACGCCGCCATCAAACCCGCCGGACCAGACCCAATGACCAGCAGATCGCAATGGCGGAAGCCTTTGTCGTAGCTGTCAGGATCGTCCTGCAGCGACAGTGACCCCAGACCCGCCGCGCGCCGTATGATGGGTTCGTACAGCTTTTCCCAGAACGCTGCAGGCCACATGAAGGTTTTGTAGTAAAACCCTGCGGTAAAGAAGTTCGACAAGCGGTCATTGATCGCCATTGCATCGTATTTCAGCGATGGCCATCGGTTCTGCGATTTCGCCGTCAGCCCGTCAAACAACTCTGCCGTGGTGGCGCGCGTGTTGGGTTCCTGCCGCGCGCCGCTGCGCAATTCGACAATCGCGTTAGGCTCTTCCGACCCGGCGGTCAGTGGCCCGCGCGGGCGGTGGTACTTGAAGGACCGCCCCATCAGGCGGATGTTGTTCGCCAAAAGGGCCGAGGCGAGCGTATCCCCGGCAAAGCCCTGCAACTCTTGCCCATCGAACGAAAATCGCATGGGCTTGCTGCGGTCGATCAGACCGCCGTCGAGTCGGTTCGCTTGCGTCATTTGGAGCGCCCCTCGCGTCGCGCGACATCGCGCGCCAGTTCGACACTGGTGATCTCGTGCGTTGTCGTATCTCGGGTCACAACGAGCCAGGATCGGTCACCCTGTTCGTGGTACCACAACTCGCGATGCGGCCCGGCAGGGTTGTCGCGCAAGTAACCGTAGTCAGTGAACTGGGCCGTCGCGTCATCGGCCTGCCAATCAGGGCGCTTTAACAGCGACGCGTCGCCCAGATAGGTGAATTCGGCACTGTCACGCGGTCCAAGGATGGGGTGATTGATGATCATGACGTCCTGACCTCAGTGCAGATTGGGCTGATTGCCGGAGCCTTTTTCGTCGATCATCAGGCCTTTGGCGAAACGATCCAGACGGTATGCGGTGGCAGTTGGGTGCGGGGTGTCTGTCGCCAGCAAATGCGCGTAGGCGTAGCCCGATGCGGGCGTGGCCTTGAAGCCGCCGTAACACCATCCGCCGTTGAAATAGAGCCCATCGATATGGGTTTTGTCGATGATGGGCGATCCGTCCATCGACATATCCATGATGCCGCCCCACATGCGCAGCAACCGTGCACGGGCCATGGCAGGGAAAAGCGCAATCGCCTCTTCGCAGACATCTTCGACCACTGGCAGATTGCCGCGCTGGGCGTAGCTGTTGTAGCCGTCGATATCGCCACCAAAGACGAGGCCACCCTTGTCGGACTGGCTGCAATAGAAGTGACCGGCACCAAAGGTGATGACGCCGGGCATGAACGGTTTGAGGCCTTCAGAAACAAACGCCTGAAGGACGTGGCTTTCAATCGGCAGGCGCATGCCGGCCTTTTCCATCACGCGGCTGGATGAGCCCGCGACACAGCTCGCGACCTTGCCCGCCTTGATGGGTCCGCGTGTGGTCTCGACGCCAACGCAGGTGCCGTTTTCGATCTGAAACCCCGTGACTTCGCAGTTTTGCAGGATATCGACGCCCAACTGATCCACCGCGCGCGCGTAGCCCCACGCGACGGCGTCATGGCGGACAGTTCCGCCGCGATGCTGGGCAAGACCGCCCATGATCGGGAAGCGCGCGTTTTGTGTGTTAAGGAACGGGTAACGGTCTTTCACCTGTTTTTGCGTCAGCAACTCGGCGTCTGCGCCATTCAGGATCATCGCATTGCCGCGCCGGATAAACGCGTCACGCTGGGCGTCTGAGTGCATCAGGTTGATGATGCCCCTTTGGCTGACCATCGCGTTATAGTTCAAGTCTTGCTCTAGACCTTCCCAGAGTTTCAGTGAGAATTCGTAGAAGGGCTCATTGCCGTCGAGCAGGTAATTCGAACGAATAATCGTCGTGTTGCGGCCAACATTGCCGCCGCCGATCCAGCCTTTTTCCAGAACCGCGATGCGGCTTTTCTTGTAGATCTTCGCCAGATAATACGCCGTCGCAAGCCCGTGACCACCGCCGCCAATAATAACAAAGTCATAGGCGCTTTGTGGTTCGGGGTCGCGCCAGGCTGGCCCCCACCCGCGATGCCCGGTGAGCGCTTCTTTGATGACGCGAAATCCTGAATAGCGCATAGACGTGAACTCCTTGCGCGCACGTTTGCGCGCAAATGAGCAAGAATCCAGAGGGCGCGCGACACGAACAATCGCAAAACAGACATTTTTGCGATTTATTCTAGGAAAGTGCCCGCGGCGTCAGCTTGGCTTTGCGTAATGCTCGACCATCGCGGTCAGGTCATCCGGCTCTGTCGCGCTTGGCAAAAACGCGCAAGCGTTGGAGCAAAGCTGAAAGATCGACCCGTCGGAAAAGAAGCTGCTGTTTGTGACAAAGATGACTTTCGCATCGGGGTGCCGGTAACTCGCGTAATCGGCGACGGCAAAAGCGCTGCCGCTTTCAAGTACGAGATCAAGAATGATGATGGGAAAATATGTCTTTGAAAGTTCAGCGATCGCGTTTTCCTGATCGACCGCCAGACACACTTCATGTCCATGGCGCTGAAGGTGGTCGCCCCATAGCCGCCCCAAAGACGGTTCGTTCTGAACTATCAAGACATTCATTAACGTAGTTTACCCGCTCGCCACACACGTCACCCCGACAGAGTCGCCTGTGACATCATAATAAAGAGTTAACGCGAAGGTAAGCATTGTTGCAAAAGTGTAAAAATGAGCGAAACCCAGCCGATAAACGGATTTACAAGCTGGCGGATCCGGTCTTGGTTTTGGACGTTCGGTGAGGAGAACAGGTGTGAAAAAACTGGCGATAACGATTGCTGCGGGTATGGCGTTGTCAAACCCGGCTCATGCCGCTTGTGGTGGCGCGTTTCCAGCTTTTGTGGATGGTTTGGTTGACGAGGCCGTAACGAAAGGCATCAGCCGTTCTATCGCGTTGGAGTTCCTTGCCGGTGTTCAAGTCGATCCAAAGGTTCTTGAAGCTGATAGGCGGCAGGGCGTCTTCCAGATGCCATTCACGGATTTTGCGCGGCGTTTGATCAGTGCAAATCGGATCGACCGTGGACGCGCGAATGCAGCAAAATGGGTGTCCGTGTTTGATCGTGTTGAAAAGGAATACGGCGTATCGCGTGGCGTCCTGCTCGCCTTCTGGGCGTTTGAAACGGATTACGGGTCGTTCCAGGGAGACTTCAACACGCGCAATGCCTTGGTCACACTGGCGCATGATTGCCGCCGTCCAGAATTGTTCAGGCCACAGATTTTTTCGGCGATGGAGCTTTTTGCGAATGGCGATTTTGACCCGGCGCGCACAACCGGCGCGTGGGCGGGAGAAATCGGTATGGTACAGATGTTACCCGCTGACATTCTGGAAAACGGGGTCGACGGCGATGGCGATGGGCATGTAACGCTCAAGACGTCGGTTCCGGACGCGCTTTTGTCAGGAGCGGCGATGCTAAAAAGCCTGGGGTGGCGCGCGGGCGAGCCTTGGTTACAGGAAGTGACGGTGCCACGTGATCTGGATTGGACGCTGGCGGGTTTGGCGACCGAGATGCCGATTTCCAAATGGCAAGAGATTGGCGTGCGCGGTCGGTCTGCACCGCTTGAACCCGGATTTGCCGGGTCCTTAATATTGCCCGAAGGGCGCAATGGGCCTGCGTTCTTTGCCTACCCAAACTTCCGGGTGTTTTTTGAGTGGAACCAAAGCTTCACTTACGTGCTTACAGCAGCCTATTTTGCCACACGCTTGCAGGGGGCCGAGGTGTTCGATGCGCGTTCGCCTGAAACAGGGTTGAATGGGGACGACATGAGACGTTTGCAAGAAAAGCTGGCGGCGCGGGGATATGACGTTGGCAAGATTGACGGCATTCTGGGCGCAGGCACACGCGCTGCGGTTCGACAGGTGCAGATCGAGCTTGGCCTGCCTGCCGACGCATGGCCGACGAAAGCTTTGCTGGATCGGCTTTGATCGCAACCGACCCACGCAACTGTGAAACACTGCGCATCACACCCGCGCGAGGGCTGGCTGCTTTTGTCTTTGGCCTGTCGTAGCGTTCTTGCGAATTCACGCGGGGAGAACACCTGAATGAAACGCTACCTGTTATCCGCAGCTTTTGCTGTTTTGGCCACAAGCGCCTTTGCCGGCCCTCAATACATAGACGAAACGGGCTTTGCTGTGTCCGGTTATGACGTGGTTGCGTATTACAGCCTGCCGCAATCTGCGGTTGGCACGCCGCAGACCGAAGCGGTCGCCGGGCGCGATGATATCACGGCAGAATTCAACGGTGCGACGTTCGCCTTCTCGACCGAAGCAAACCGTGACGCGTTTCTTGCTGACCCCGAAAAGTATGCGCCGCAATTTGACGGGCACTGCGCCTACGGGGTGTCGCGCGGTGGCAAAGTACCCGGGAATCCGCATCTTTGGCGCATCGTAGACGGAAAACTGTATCTCAACATTACCAAAAACGTGGTAGGTTTCTGGGAAGAAGACATCCCGGGCAACATCTCGTTGGCCGGAAAAAATTGGCCCGGGATCGAGCCAAACGCGGCGTCGGGTAACACAATCCCGAACTTTACGTCGCCCGCGCCGGTCATGAACTGAGGAAAGCAGGCTTGCTTCGCACACGACGCGCCGTAATCGTCGGGATAACAGGGGCCGCTGCAGGAGTAGCGGCCTTTGGCTATGTATTCGGCGCGTTTGCCGCAGACGTTGAGGGTGTTTCTGCGCTTTCACCTGCCGAAGCTTTGCAGGCGGTGCGAGACGGATCAGTCGTGTTGATCGATATCCGCAGGCCAGACGAATGGGCGCGAACAGGTGTACCCGAGGGTGCAGTGCCGATCGACATGCGCCGTCCTGATTTTGCCGAGGCGGTACGCGCGGCACAGGCCGAAGCGGCGCTTCCCGTTGCTCTGATCTGCGCGCGCGGGGTGCGGTCGCGCCGTATGACGCAGGTTCTGACGGAGGCTGGGTTTGACCAGATCATCGATGTGCCCGAGGGCATGCTCGGGTCGTTCGCTGGCCCCGGATGGCTGAAAAAGGGATTGCCCGTTGTGGCGTGGTCTGGCGGCTGACATGCGCTTGTTGACCTATCTGCTTGGCGCTTTGGTTGGCGCTTCCAGCTCTGCAGCGCTGGCATGTTCTGCGACCACGCCGTGCACCGTCGAAGCAGGCGAGTACTTTATCGAGATGCCTACCGCTGCCGAAGGCGCGCCACCAGCGGTGATGTTCATTCACGGGTTCGGCGGAAGCGGCGAGGGCGTTTTCCGCAACCGGGGGATGGTCGACGCGATGTTGGCGCGCGGGTACGCGGTTGTGGCACCGTCCGGACTTAAGATGCAGGGCCGAAACGGGGGATCGTGGTCGTTCCATCCGGACAGGCCCCAACGCCGCGACGAAATTGCGTTTCTGACGTCGGTCAGGGATGATGTGATCGCCCAACACGGGATCGATCCAGAACGGATTGTCCTCTCTGGCTTTTCCATCGGTGGGTCGATGACGGCCTACCTTGCCTGCGCCGCGCCAGACAGCTTTGCGGCCTACGCGCCGTTGGGTGGAAATTTCTGGCGTCCGCATCCCGAAGGATGCGAAGGACCGGTGCGCATGTTGCACACACATGGTTGGCGCGACGGGACAGTTCCCTTGGAAGGACGGGTGCTGAGAGGCTCGGATGCGCGTGATCCAAATGCATTGATCCAGGGCGACGTTTTTGAAGCGCTCTCGATCTGGCGCGAAACCAATCAGTGTTATCAGCTCAAGGCGGACGCGTTCGAAACAACCGGTCCGTTCATGCGCCGCCGCTGGGAAAGATGCGCGCCGGGTTCGGCATTGGAGTTCGCCTTGTTTCCGGGCGGGCATGTCATTCCGCAAGATTGGTCGGACCTTGTACTCGACTGGTTCGAAGGCCTGTAATTCGTTTACTCAGCGGCCATTGGCGCTGACACTTCCGTCACGACATGTTTCATCCACGCACGTTCCGATTTTGCCCGCGTCACGACCCGTGGTTCGCGCAGTGACGTGGGTGTTTCGAGACGGAACGGGCGTGGTGTGGATGTGCTAATCCGCCAGGCACTCAGACGCGAAAGTGGGACGGCGAATATTAGGCTACCCGCAATCGGAATGAGCCAGCCAGACATGACCCCTGTAACGATCCCGAATGCCATGGCGAAGCCAATGACAGTCTCTAACCAATGAAACCGGAGCGTCGGCCACCAACCGTAGCCGTTGGCGTCCCGGTTCTGCGGCACCCATGCCGCCGACCGCCCCAGAATTGCCTGCAGAACAGCGCGTGTTTGCTGCACCATCAGGATCGGAGCGTAGACGATGGAACATATGACTTCGAACAATGCCGTCCCTGCAAATGGCACCCACCCGCCATAATCGGCGCGCGTGCGGGGGCGCAATCCAAGCGCAAATGTCGCGAGAATCTTTGGAAGCAGCAGCATCGTGTAAATCACGCCAAGATAGACAAGCCCGCTGACTTGGCTTTCCATCGGCCAGATGGGGTAGAGCGGGTTGGATGCGTTGAAATAGTTTGTTTGCTCAACCTGCATATTGCCAAGCAATGACCAGATCACGATCAGCGCAAACCAGGCAGGCGACATCAAAAATGCAAGCGCTCCCTGGAGCAGGTGAAAACGCGAGACCGGGTGAAACCCGCGCGCTGTTAACAGGCGTAAGTGCTGTAGATTGCCTTGACACCAACGGCGATCTCGCAAGGCGTAGTCGATCAGGGTTTGTGGCGTTTCCTCAAAGCTTCCACCGACGCGCGGTAGAAATCGCACGCCCCATCCGGCGCGGCGCAGCATACCGGCTTCGACGAAATCATGGCTGAGGATCAGGTTTTTCTTGCCGCGCAGACCAGACAGGTAAGGCAGGCGCGCGCTATCCGCAAACGCGCGGGTTCGAATGATGGCATTATGCCCCCAATAATTGCTTTCGCGTTGCGACCACACGGAAAGGCCTTCAGCCAAAAGCCAGCCATACACCGTATTCGAGAATTGCTGCATCCGGCCAAACAGCGTTTCGGCTCCGATCACCGAAGGAAAGCTTTGGATCAGACCTGCATCCGGGTCAGCGGCCAATTCGCCTGCAAGTTGCCGGATCGCACTGCCGCTCATCAAACTGTCTGCATCGAGAACCAGCATCGCGTCATATGCCGCGCCCCAGTTTTCGATCCAATCGGTCAGGTTGCCGACCTTCTTGTCCCGGTTTTCCGACCGCCGACGGTAGAACACATCGATGTTCGAAGGCACGTCGCTGCGGAGCGCGTAAAATGCTTTAAGCTCTTGGGTAGCGATCCCGTCATCCCGCGTGTCGCTTAGCATGAACAGGGTGAATTGATCATGCTGTGGGCCTTGGCTCAACTCTTTGAGCATCGCTGACGCGTTGCCAAAAACGTCCCACGGTACCTCGTTACAAATCGGCACAAGCAAGGCGACGTTTTGCGGCTCCGGGGTGCGTCTGGGCAAGCGGTTTTGCAGAGGGTTCAGCACACGGCGTGTGATTCCAAGCGCGACCGTGCTGACCGAAAGGGATACCCAGATGAACGTCAGGCCGATGAGACCGACAATCGTTGCTTCCAACACAGTCACGCCACCATTGGCGAACCAGTTGGCGATCGCGGTGCAGAGCCATGCCGTCACCGCGATAGCTGGCGCAAAGGCCGCGATGCGCCAGAGCGCTTCTGAGGTGTTCGACTTGCGACGCGGTCTAGAATGAATTGGCACACGGGCAAAATCCTGCGCCCGCATTGGTAGAGGCGCACGCGGCGGCATGACCGCGAAAGGAAGGCGCGTTACGCTGTCCATCGATAAAGCCACGTTTCGCTAAGCGGTTTGCCGTCATGGCGCAATTGCGCGCGGAATTCGATCAG
>CAZCOX010000106.1:0-10787 GCA_964500115.1 uncultured Rhodobacterales bacterium | reverse complement strand
CCAATCCGGTCTCATCCCTCATACCCCATGAAGGCCGCGTTGAAGCGGCGCTTCGTAACTGGGACCTAATGGGAGAAACCCAATGACACGTACAGTCACACGCCTTTTCGCTTTTGCCCTGATGACGGCACCGGTCGCGGCCATGGCCGCCGACTATGTCGCGGCGGATGGCAATGGCGATGGAATGCTGTCGCTGGACGAGGTGCAGGCCATCCTGCCCGAAATCACGACCGACATCTTTATCACAGCGGACACAGATGGGGACGGTCTGCTGAATGCGGATGAACTGACCGTGGCGCAGACCGAAGGCCTGATGCCCGCCTCTGACAGCTAAGTCATTGGCGCGGCCCGGGGTGTGCCTCCCTCGGGCCGCGCCGCACTGTTACTGTGACAAAGCCTGAAAGTCTTTCAGGCGTTTGCCGTCTTCTTCCACAAAAAGTCCCGGCAGCGGGATCAGATCGGCCACGCGATCCATGCGAAAGGTTTCGAAGCCTGCTGAGGTCTCGTTCCAGACCACGCAGGTCCAGATCCGCCCCCAGTAATCGAGGTGCAAGGGCCGCACCGTTTGGAATTGCTCGTCACCGTCCAGCCGCAGACGAAGTTTTTGCTTGCTTCTTATGGCGCTGCGAAAGGCGGGCATGTGGCGAAAACCTTGGGCGGCTTCGGCAAAGGGGTAGGTGGCGAAACCGAATTTGCCGGTCTCGGTACCTGCATCCTCTGGCAATACAGCGTCAATTTTGTCGGCCAGGCTGCGCGCGGCTTCGGCGACGTCTTCCATTTTGCCAGCACCGACGGCGGCGAGGCCGATATGTAACGCCTCCAACTCAATCGCCGTCAGGTTCAACGGGGGCAGGGTGATCATGGCCTGAGCCGTATATCCAGCCCCCCGCGCGCCCTCGACTGGCACACCAGAAGCAGCAAGCGTTTCCATGTCGCGATAGATCGTGCGGACAGACACGTTCAGATCTTGCGCCATGGCTTCCGCCGTATGCAAATGTCCGTCCTTCAAACGCTGCATCAGCGCATATAGCCGGTCCGCCCGTTTCACCTGATTCTCCGTGACGCTGTCGCGATATACTGACAAAAACCTGACAACTGACAAGCTCTTGACAAAAACGACACGCGAATTGACCAAATATGGTTCATTTCGCGCTTTTCGGAACGCTGTCTTCTGCATAGATATCGCTGCAGACATAGATGCCGGTTACACATACCGGGTCGAGACAAGGAGTTTGAGACATGGGTATTGGGAATATCGGTCTGCCGGGCCTTCTGCTGATCGCAGTTGTGGTTCTGGTTCTGTTTGGCCGCGGCAAGATCTCGTCGCTGATGGGCGAAGTGGGCAAAGGCATCACCGCGTTCAAAAAGGGCGTGGATGAAGGCAAGCAAGAGCTGGAAGAGGCCAACGCCGAAGAGGCAAAAGACATCACACCCGAGGGTGAGAAAGACAAAGACAAGGTCTAACCCCGTATGTTCGATCTTGGCTTTGCCGAACTCCTCGTGATCGGGGTGGTGGCGCTGATTGTTGTTGGCCCAAAAGACCTGCCGGTGCTTTTTCGTAAAGTCGGGCAATTCATGGGCAAGGCGCGCGGGATGGCGCGCGAGTTTTCGCGGGCGATGAATGATGCCGCAGACGAATCCGGCGTGCGCGACCTGCAGAAAACCATCAAGACGGCAACGAACCCGGTGGGATCAGCTATGGACGGCGTCAAAGACGCCGCCAAATCCATGACGAACATCGATCCCAACAGCCACACGGGCAAACTGTCGGCGGAACGGCAGGCGGCCAAGGAAAAGATCGAAGCGAGTGCGGCCCGCGCCGCAGCAGAGCGCAAGAAGCGCGAGGCCGACGAGGCGTTGAAAAAAGCGGATGAGATGGAAGCTGCGCTAAAGCCCGAAGCCGCGCCGGAAAAGGACGCCTGACATGAACGCGCGCGATGAGGACATCGAAGACAGCAGCGCCCCGCTGATCGAGCATCTTGCTGAACTCCGCACCCGATTGATCCGGTCTGTGCTGGCGCTGTTTCTTGGTATTTGTGTTCTGTTTGTCCCGATCCAGGGTGATTTTCTCGCCGAACATGTGTTGCGCTTTCTGCTGGTGCCCATTGAGGAAACCTTGCGCGCCTTGGGCGACCCGGCCCCGACGCTGCAATACACAAGCCCGCAGGAATACTTGTTTGTGCTGTTCCGAATTGGCCTGGTGTTTGGCTTCGCGCTCGCCTTTCCAGTCATCGCTCATCAGATGTGGCGCTTTGTGGCGCCAGGGCTCTACAAGTCTGAAAAATCGGCGTTTTTGCCATTTATCATAGCGTCACCCGTGATGTTTCTTTTGGGCGCAACATTCGCCCATTTTGTTGTCACACCGCTTGCCATGGCGTTCTTTCTTGGCTTCACCGATGCCCCGTCACTGTTTGCGAACCTGCTGTCAGACTCGGTTGATGTGGACCCGACCGCGGTCGTGCCGGAAACAACAGAAGGGTTGAAAATAACCTTTTTTGGCAAGGTGAATGAAAGCCTTCAGACCTCATTGGTCTTCATCATGGCCTTTGGTTTGTGTTTCCAATTGCCGGTCCTGCTGACCCTGATGGGCAAAGCGGGGCTTGTTTCGGCGGACGGTCTGGGCCGTGTGCGCAAATATGCGATGGTCGGCATTCTGGTATTAGCCGCACTGGTCACGCCGCCGGATGTTATCACACAGTTGATCCTGTTTACGGTTGTCTACGGTCTTTACGAGGTGTCCATCCTGCTTGTGCGGCGGGTCGAAAAGAAGCGTGAGAAAGAATTGCGCGCGCAAGGCCTGTGGTTTGAGGATGATCCCGCCGAAAGCATGGACGACGACCCGCTGATGAAAGAGTTTGACGAAGACGCGGAAGCCAAGAAGTGACAGAACCTCTGGAGCGGATCGCGGCTGCGTTAGAGCGCCTTGCGCCAGCGCCTCAACCAGCACCGGATTTTGACAGCGCGGACGCCTTTGTCTGGCATGTTGACCCAGACTACCTGCAACCTGTGCCCAAAGTCAGCCGGGTTCCGGTGGATTTGCTTGTCGGCGTGGACCGTAGCCGGGATACGCTCATTGCCAATACCCGGCAGTTCGCAAACGGATTACCAGCCAACAATGCGTTGCTGTGGGGCGCGCGCGGTATGGGCAAATCGAGCCTTGTCAAAGCCGTACATGCGGCGGTCCTGGCGGAGGGCCGGTCGCTGAAGCTGGTGGAGTTGCAGCGCGAAGACTTGCCATCGGTCGCGCGGCTCTTGAACCTGTTGCGCACCGCGTCGCATCGGTTTGTGCTTTTTTGCGACGATTTGAGCTTTAGTCACGATGACCAGCACTACAAATCCTTGAAAGCCGTATTGGATGGCGGCGTCGAAGGGCGGCCTGAGAACGTTGTGTTCTATGCCACATCGAATCGACGTCACCTGATGCCTCGCGACATGATTGAGAACGAGCGGTCGTCGGCAATCAATCCGTCAGAAGCGGTCGAAGAAAAGGTGTCGCTGTCTGACCGTTTTGGGCTTTGGCTAGGGTTCCATCCTTGCAATCAGGATGATTATCTGGCGATGATCCGGGGGTATTGTGACGCTTACGGCGTTGATATTGATGATGAAACGTTGCGGGCCGAGGCGATAGAATGGCAGGCGACCCGGGGTGCGCGGTCCGGCCGGGTTGCGTGGCAGTACTTTACAGATTTGGCCGGGCGCAAGGGTGTCGCTTTAGGTGCGTAAAGCGCGAATTCCGAGTTCGTAAACGCGACTTAAGAAATCCCAGAATTTTCTAGAGCGGCTCCAGAATCTTCGTACGAAGATTCTGGTCGCTGAGAATTAATTTCTAGTGAAAATGGGTTGGCCTGCCTCAAGCCCGGCGACGACGCCCCCCGGCGCGACCTCCCCGTCCGCGGCCTTCTTCACCTGCTTTTGCAGGTTGCTTGTTAAACGCAATCCACGCACCGCCCGCCTCATCGTTATTGGTCAGGAAGTTCGCAGCCCGAATGGCTTCCATCTCCTTGCCTGCGCGCGGTTTGGTCGACCCCAGCCCGAACATTTGGCAAAACGTCTCGTCGTCCATGTCGGCAGGCAACACGATCCCTGCCGCTTCGACTTCGGCCTTTTTCTCGGCCAGTTTCTTGGGCCCAACCGGCAACGCGACCGGGTTCATGATGGCCGACGTCATGCCAGCGGTCATTGCCATCGGCAAAAACGCGTTGTTGATGCCGTGCCGGTTTGGCAGGCCAAAGCTGATGTTTGACGCGCCACATGTCGTGTTCACGCCAAGCTCATCCCGCAGACGGCGCACCAGCGTAAACACCTGCAACCCCGCAGTGCCCATCGCACCGATTGGCATCACAAGCGGATCGACCACAATGTCATGCGCCGGAATCCCGAAATCCGCAGCGCGTTCGACGATCTTTTTCGCAACGGCAAATCGCACGTCCGGGTCTTCGGAAATCCCGGTGTCGTCGTTCGAGATTGCCACAACGGGCACGTTGTATTTCTTGACGAGCGGCAGAACCATTTCAAGCCGCTCTTCTTCACCCGTGACCGAGTTCAAAAGTGGGCGGCCTTCCGCTGCGGCCAGACCGTTTTCCAACGCCCCCGGCACGGAACTGTCGATGCAGAGCGGGCAATCGGTGACGGCCTGTACACGCTCGACGAGCTCTTTCATCAACGTCGGCTCGACAAAGTTGTTGTCCGCATAGCGCGGGTCTTCGGCCATTTTGTTCGAAAACACCGCGCCAGAGTTGATGTCAAGTACATTGGCCCCTGCCGCAACTTGCGCAAGCGCATCCGCCTCAACGCGCGAAAAATCACCGCGCTCCAATTCCTCGTTCAGGATCTTGCGACCCGTGGGGTTGATGCGCTCGCCAATCACACAGAACGGCTGATCAAATCCGATGATCGCAGTTTTGGTTTTGGATTCGATGACAGTACGGGTCATGCCGCTGCTCCTTCGTAGCGTTCCAGCAAAGCTGTCAACGCGGGGTCGGTGAAATCTTGAATGGTCATGTGTGCGCCGGCGGCGCGCAGGCTTGCGTCGTCTAGGGCCGAACGCACGCCGATGCTGTAAGCGCCCGAGGCGGCGGCGGAGGCCATGCCCGAGGGGCTGTCTTCAAACGCAATACAGGTGTCAGGGGCCGTTCCGGTCGCCTCGATAGCGCGCAGATATGGCTCAGGGTGCGGTTTGCCGTGGTCGCATTCTTCGCCAATGATGATGGTCTCGACACGGTCGCGCAGTCCGATGGCTTTGAGCATCGCTTCGGCATTCAACCGCATTGCGTTTGTGACAACGGCGATCTTCCAACCTGCGCTGCGTGCGTGATCCACAAACGCAGCAAGGCCCTCTGTGGCTGGGTATGTCTCGGGCAATCGATTGCGAAATTCGGCTTCTTTCCACTCGCTCAGCCCTTGCGGATCCGGCTCGTCCGGCAGGAATTCCGCAAACACATCGACATTCAACCGACCGTGCACATGCTCCATGTAAAACCCGTCTGGCACCGGCAAACCGCGTTCCTGCCACAGCTCCCGAAAGATCTGTTCGTGGATCGGATCCGAGTGCAGCATCGTGCCGTCAAGATCGAACAAAAGCGCTGGCATCAGGCCTTAGCGCGCTGCGGCCGGAGCGGCTGACGCACCGCCGTTTTCAATTGCCCAGTTTGCATTTGTCTTAATGCCGCCCAGCGGGAAGAAATGCACCTGCTCGATATTGAAGTCTGGGTTCGCCGCCTTGTGCGCCGCCAATTTGGTCAGCACATCCGTCGGCTCATAGGGCAACAATAGCTTGGACACATCCATCGCGCGCTTCTGAAGCACCTTGAGCGATGGGCCAACGCCGCAGGCAACGGCGAACTTGATCAAAGTTTGCAGCTTGGCGGGCCCAGCGATACCGATATGAACGGGCAGGGTGATGCCCGCCGCGCTCAGATCATCGACCCATTTGATGATCGGGTCCGCGTCAAAGGCAAACTGCGTGGCCAGCGCCATCTTGGCATCGGTCCGCTCTGAAAACGCCTGTTTCCAACGCAGAGCGTCTTCGACGTTTTTCAAACCACCATCAGGGTCAATGTCTTTGTTGCCCTCGGGGTGCCCGGCCACATGCAACCGTTTGAAGCCGGCCTTGTCGAACAGTCCGGTTTCCATGAGTTGCATGGAACTATCGAAATCGCCATGTGGCTGTGCAACGCCGCCAGCCAGCAAAAGTGCCTGATCCACACCGGCCTCGCCTTGGTATCGCGCGATCCAGTCGGCAAGTGTGGCTTCGTCCTTGATGATCCGTGCCGGGAAATGCGGCATCACCGGGTAGCCATCCTCGGCCAGGCGCTTGGCCGTCGCAACCATGTCCTCAATCGGCGTGCCTTCGATATGCGCGATATAGACGCGTGTACCTGGGGCGAGCAGGGCGCGGAAATCCTCAACCTTCTCAGCCGTCCTCGGCATCACTTCAATGGAATAGCCTTTCAGGAACGCCTCCATCTCAGGCGAGCTGGTCGGTTGAGCCGCGTCTTTCTTGCGGAAATTCAATAGCGCCATGATGGTCTCCCTCAGGGTCACGGGGCGGTTACGCCCAACCTTCGTTGTCGATCAGCGTCTTCAGACGCGCCTTGTCAAATTCGGCTTCCAGCCGGTCGGCTTCGGCTTTCGCCACATCCTGTGCATCACCCTCAACCGGGTATGGCGCGGCTTTGCGCCACTCAGCCAGATAAGTATCCGTATCAGATGCGCCAACCTTCATTGCAGCGCGGTCAATTGCCTGCTCAAACCGTTCAGACAGCTGGATTTTTGCCCCACGACGGCCTTTGCCCACGATCACCTGAGCGGGAATGTCGCGCCAGTAAACAATTGTGACATCAGCCATGGGTCGAATCCTTTGATGCTCTTGCGCCTTCCTATGCGAGCCTTCTCGCGCCAAGGGGTCGATTTTCGACTTAACCGATCCTGTCCGCGACCTGTCGCCTGATATTGGCCTTATCCGGTAAAACGCCGGCTCTGGCCACGCTCATAATTCTCACACTCTGCATGAGCCGGTTTCATGTCATTTCATGACGTCTGCAGCGCTTGCGATATGAAACGACGCGGCTTAGGGTGGAGGCAACTTATATATTCGGAAGGCGCGAAGTCATGGCGCCAAAGCGTCCCAAAGGTGCGGGCGCGTTCCCGAAACCGGTCGAGAGCCCCGCGCCGTCGAGACCCGATCCATCCGAGCTTTATGCCGCGCTGGATTTGGGAACAAATAGCTGTCGTATGTTGATTGCCCAACCCAAGGGCAACCAGTTTCACGTGGTCGACAGCTTTTCAAAATCCGTACAGCTTGGGGCGGGGTTGGAGCGTTCTGGCCGATTGAGCCGGTCGTCGATGAACCGCACAATTGCGGCTTTGCGCGTCTGCCAGCAAAAGATCCGCCGCCACGAGGTCAAAAGCATGCGTCTGGTGGCGACAGAGGCCTGTCGCCGCGCCAAAAACGCCCGCGAGTTCATCCAGCAGATTCGTCGCGAAACAAACCTGACGCTCGAAATCATCCAGCCCGAGGAAGAGGCGCGGCTGGCGGTCATTTCCTGCGCGCCGCTGGTCAGCACCAAGACCGAACAGCTGTTGGTCGTCGATATTGGTGGTGGTTCGACCGAACTTGTCTGGATCGATCTGAGCGCTGTTCCCCATATCGAACGGCCCAAGGCCATCATGCGCCTGCATGCCGGGTTCCATACGAAAGACAGCCCATTTCCTGCGGCGCGAGTGGTGGATTGGATTAGTGTGCCTTTGGGCGTGGCCACGCTGCGCGATCAGTTTTCCGATGTGGAAAGCGACTCCGCACGCTACGCACTCATGAGCTGGTATTTTGAGGAAAATCTGGCCGAATTCGCGCCGTACAAAGACGAGCAAACGCGCGAGGGGTTCCAGATCGTCGGCACCTCCGGCACGGTGACAACCGTGGCGGCCAGCCACCTGGGCCTCAAACGCTATGACCGGACCAAGGTGGATGGTCTGCGCATGACATCAGACCAGATCGAAAAGGTGATTTCCGGTTATCTACGCCTTGGCCCCGAGGGCCGCCGCCGCGATCCGCGCATCGGGCAAGACCGGCAAGCATTGATCATGTCGGGGGCTGCCATTCTGCAAGCGCTTCTGCGGTGCTGGCCCACGGATCGGTTATCGGTCGCCGATCGCGGCCTGCGCGAGGGGTTGCTCTATGCCCAGATGTCCGCAGATGGCGTGCTTGAGGATGGCCCTTTCTGATCACCCAAGCAAAGAGATCACCCGCCTCAGCGCCAGTTCGTATCCTTCGATCCCAAATCCTGCCAAGACACCATCCGCACAAGGCGACACGTAGGAGTGATGGCGGAATGCCTCGCGTTTGTGGATGTTCGAGATGTGCACTTCGAATATCAGCCCGTCGAAGGCCTGCAGCGCATCATGAATGGCAATCGAGGTATGCGTATAAGCGCCTGGGTTGATGATGATCGCCGCCGCTTCTTCGCGGGCACGGTGGATCAGCTCAACAATCTCACCCTCGTGATTGGATTGCGCCGCCTCAATGCTAAATCCGGCACCGCTCGCCAAAGATGCACAGCGCTTCTCGACATCTGCCAAGGTGTCGTGCCCGTAGATCTCCGGCTCCCGCTTTCCCAACAGGTTCAGGTTCGGGCCATTGATCAGAAAGACTGTCTTGGACATCACCGCGCTCCACACATTGTCTCAAGAGGAGTGCCACTTGCCCCGACATCACGCAACCGCACACGCCATGCAATCACGCCGCGCGTGTCACCAAAGCGACAGACAATTGCGTAGATTTGGGGTTTTTGGCTCCGGCGGTAGGAAAACCACCGCGCTTTCGAACCAAAACTGTCTATGAAAATCAGTGCCTTGTCAGATGCCGTCTGATGCGCCGTGTATCGCTAGTGGGTTTCGCGTGTAGTTGGACCACATAGCTCTCATGCGAGAGTCAACGTGGCAACCAGAAACTGCGGCGGTCAGATTCTTCAGCGCGAGGAGGTCATGTTCGTCTCGCTCACCAGTTGGTCACCCTTTCAACGATGCGGCCATTTCCGGGCCTCGGCAGACGAGAACGACAGATAGAACGAAAAAAGAACGTGGCAGGTCTTGTGCCGCGCCGTCGGCGACCCCATATAGGTCGTATGGCGCTCAATTTGGGGGCGTTCCAGTTACGTGTTTGAACTGTCAAGGCCAATTTCGAGGTCTGTGCAGGATGCGAGTTCCATAATTCGGGCTCCTCTCGCCAGCCACGCGGGCGGCTTTGCGGCTATCCGGCAATACCACATTGCCAGGTGCTTCGCAGTATACACGACCACGTCGATGACGAACGCACACCGCAGAACGGCGGGGGCGGAGATGTAAAGGGTCGGTGCGTTGACCCGAAGCTCTTGCCCCCACTCGCGGAGGCCGATGGAAGACGATTTTGACTTCACCGCCAAAGACCTCAAGCACTACCCGCATTTTGACGCGCCTATCAGCCTTCGGGAAATCAGGCGTCTCGTGACTGACCCCGAGCGAGTTGCCAAGAATTCGTTCTACCCCTTTTTCCTCTACGAAGAATCGTGGCAGCCCTACAGGTCGGCGGTAGATACCGCGAGGCCGGAAAGGAAAACGCGCCCAATCCGCTACGGCGCCCGGCGCGATGCTTACATCTTCGCCTTCTACCGCCGAAAACTCTCTCGCTTGTATGAGGCTCGCCTTCGCGAACTGGGTATTGAGGATTGCCCGATTGCATATCGCCAAGTCGTGAAGCCGGGGCGAGCAGGTGGCAAATGCAACATCGACTTCGCCAAGGATGCCTTCGATGAGATCGACCGGCTCGGTGATTGCGTGGCGGTGGCCCTCGATATCAAGGGCTACTTCGAGAATTTGGACCACGGCGTTGTCAAGCGCATCTGGTGCGATCTGCTAGGTGTCGAACGCTTGCCACCTGACCACTTCGCTGTGTTCAAGAACATCACTAACTATCGCTTCGTCGATCAACGGGCGGTCTACTCTCGCCTAGGATATTTCGGAATGCGGGAGAGGAATGGCCAAATGGTTCCCGGTTTCCTAATGCCGTTCCGGGATATGCCCAAGCAACTCTGCTCGAACGCAGATTTCCGTGCGAAGGTTTGCGGCGGCGATGCGAGGCATGGACCATCGCTTATCCAGAAGAACACTCAGCCGCACGGTGTTCCGCAAGGGGCTCCTATTTCCGATCTGATAGCCAACTTCTACCTATTGGATTTCGACGCTGTGATGGCCGAATACGCTCGGTCGCAGGGTGGGCGATACATGCGCTATTCCGACGACATCTTGCTGATATTGCCCGGGGGTAGCTCGGAGGCTTCTGCGGCAATCGACTTTGCGACGGAAGAGATGCGAAGACACGGCCCGGAGTTGCGTATCAAGGACGCAAAGACGTGCGTCGCCAAGTTCCAGCGTATTGCCAAGGGGCTCCGTTTCTCTCACTTGAAACAGCGCCCGGACGAGTCCGCGAAGAATGGCTTCGAATACCTAGGCTTCCGATATGACGGTAGGCGGGTCTTCATCCGCGACAGCACGATTTCGCGTTTCTACAGCAAGGTTGCCGGGGCGGCGAAGCGAGATGGCCGACGCCACGTCGAAAGCAATCCGACGATGGACGCAGGGGCTCTGATCGGGAGCTTCGATTTCCCGTTGTTCTCGCAGCGATTTAGCAAGGTTAAGAAGGACAACCTGTCGAGAGACTATCGAAGTTGGACTTTCTACTCGTATCTCAAACGGTCTGTGGACCTGTCACGCTTTCGTTCCGCTCCGGTTGCTCATTTAAGCGGCCTCTCTTT
>CAZCOX010000105.1:0-10870 GCA_964500115.1 uncultured Rhodobacterales bacterium | reverse complement strand
TGGATGAACGTGTAGTTGGCGGGGATGTTGAACAGCACGCCAAGGTAAGACAGCCCTACGGCGGTCCAGGGCCGGTCAACCGCATCAAAGAGTGCCTTCAAGCCAAAGAACAGCGTGAATGGAACGATCCACGCCGCCATGGACAGCCAGTACGGCAGCAGTATCGCCAGCACCTCATCCGGCTGGCCCAGTGGCCCCAGCAGCGGATAAACCGCCATCATAATAAGCGCCCCGCCCCCGCCGCCCAGAAGGCACAGGATCAGCCCGCTGCGCAGCGCCAATGCCACGCGTTTCGGGTCGTCCGCCCCTTCGGCCTGACTGATCTGAACAGAGATCACGGTGATGACGCCCCAAAGCGCCGAAATCACGATGATCAGCACGGCCGTTGTCACTCCGGCCGCGGCCAGTGGCACTGTGCCAAGAGGCGAGATCATGGCCGTATCGACCACGCCGATCAGCAAAGCGGCGGCAAGGCCCACCATCAGAGGAACGGACAGACGAATGAGAGGCCAGAATTCGGCGCGTGTGGACGCCGGTGAAAGTATTGTTGAATTGGTCATGGTATACCCGGGCCGGGGCATGCCCCGGCGCAATAGTCACGTTGCAAAGCAATGCTTTGAGTGAGAGCGGCGCTCTAGCCGAGTGTTGGCGTTACCATGATCTTGGGTCCTGATCCGTGCAGGTTCTGTCCTTCCCTTACGCAACTCAGCGCATCAGGTCCAGTCTCTTGAACGTATCAACACAATACGCGGGCATTTGTGTGTGACACCCGGCTTCAGGTCGCCAGCACGTTCCGGAACAACCAGGGATCGCTTTCATCGATGTCCTCCGGGAAGTGTTCCCACCGGTCCTGAAGCGGCGTCCAGTCGGTGTAGTGCGCCTCGACCGGCCCCAGATAGGGTCGCTGCACCTCAAGACAGCGGGCATGGTCCATCTCGTCGGTTTCCACGATCCCGGCCTGAGGGTTTTCCAACGCCCAGACCATGCCAGCCAGAACAGCCGACGTGACCTGTAACCCCGTTGCGTTCTGATAGGGTGCCAGGTCACGGGTCTCATCATTCGACAGGCGCGATCCGTACCAAAGCGCGTTTTTCTCGTGGCCGCACAACAAGACACCCAGCTCATCAACGCCTTCGACAATTTCATCTTCAGTCAGGATGTGATGTTTCTTCTGCTGTTTGCCCGACCCGAACATCTCGTGCAGGCTGAGCACTGCATCATCGGCAGGATGGTACGCGTAATGGCAGGTTGGCCGGAACTCCGGGGCAGCCGCGTCACCAACGGTGTAATAATCGGAAATCGAGATTGCCTCGTTATGCGTGACCAGAAAGCCGAATTGCGGCCCGGGTGTAGGACACCACGTATGGACACGCGTGATTGCGCCTGGCCGTTCCAGCCATATTCCCGACTGGCAACCGGTGTCATGCCGGTGCCCGTTTTCCGGGAACCAGGTCTCATGCGTGCCCCAGCCCAGTTCCGCGGGCTGGAAACCTTCGGCAATGAAACCCTCTACCGACCAGGTGTTCACAAAGACATCCCGTGGGCGCGGCTGGCGGCGCGCTTGCGTGTCGCGCTCCGCGATGTGCACGGTCTTCACACCAAGCGTCTGCATCAGCTTGGCCCATCCCGCGCGATCCTGTGGCGCAGTGGTATCGCGCCCCGTGTCCGCGGCCAGCGTCAGCAACGCCTCTTTTACAAACCACGACACCATGCCGGGGTTTGCACCACAGCAACTCACCGCCGTTGTCCCACCCGGATTGGCAGCCTTTTCGTCGCGCACAGCCTGACGCAGCGCGTAATTCGTGCGCTCTGCGTTATTTGTCGTGTCAAAGTAAAACCCCGCCCAGGGTTCCACAACGGTATCAATGTAAAGAACACCGATCTCGCGGCAGAACTTCATCAAATCCAGCGAAGACGTGTCGACACTTAGGTTCACGCAAAAGCCCTTGCCCCCGGCAAACAGCTCTCCCAGCACGTCACGATAGTTCTCCGGCGTGATCGCCACTTGCATGTGCCGAATATTATGCTGACGCAAAAAATTGGCCTGCGCCGGGTCAGGCTCGATCACCACGAACTTGTCCGCGTCATATTCGAAATGCCGCTCGATCAGCGGCCACGTGCCTTTGCCGATAGACCCGAAACCGATCATCACGATGGGGCCGTCAATACGGCCATAAACGGGGTGTGATTGGGTCATGTCGGCTCCTGTTTCGGACGTCGTTCGAATCGCTCGGTGATGTAGCCCGCCATTCTCGCAAAAGCCACGCCGTTTCGCGCCCGGAACCCGGTCTCGCCGTCGGCCTGACCTATTTCACCTGAATCGACAGCAGATAGGCGATCAGATCGGCAATTGGTTCCGACGCCAACACCGGCTGGCCGCTTGGCAGCTTCATCGGCGTGTTCGCAACCCCTTCGAAATAAGGGCCGTAAACTGGCATGGGCGAGCCGTGGCTGACCAGCGGATCGGTGCCGTCGATCCGTTTCAGTACGCGCACCAGCGGGAACGACCCGTCGCCCCGCGCCGACAAGGCGGTCAGGTCCGCCGGTTTGAGCAATAGCGCCCCAGCCAGCGGCCCCTGCCCGTCGGCTTCGGCCCCGTGGCAATCGGCGCAGTGCGTCATGAACAGCGTCTGTCCGATTTGGGCGTCCTGCGCAAACGCGCCGGTCGCGGCCATCGCGGCAACACAACCAATGAGAAAACGTCGCATGAGAGGTCTCCTTGTTTCTGGGATACCCTCAGCATGCCCCACCTTCCCGCACGGCGCGTTGATCGGGATCAAGCCTTTCGGAAATTTGAAACCGCGTTATTCGTCCAGCGAGCCGTGCACCGCCAAAAGCGTCAGTTCCGCTTCTTGCGCCTCTATCACGCGGAACGCTTCTTTGACGCCAGCTTCGGTCAATTCACGCGAGACGGTCAGCAAGGTGTTGGGCGCATGCTCATCGCACAGCTCGGCCATATGCGCGATTTCGGATTTTGCCACATCGCGTGCGGCGTCCACCGACGGCGCACCATAAACCGCCACGAAATGCGCCGCGAGGCCGTCTACCAACGCGTCAAACTCCGCCGGTTCGATCTGGGTCACGGCGACAAAGCTCACCCGGCCAAAGGTCTCGGCCCCCAGCCAGCCGTTGGAAAACGACTGCTTGGCTTTGCCCGCCAGGTCCGCCTCGGTCCAGTTCGAAAACTCGAACCCACCCGCGATGCACCACTCGCCGGTCCGGGCCGGAGAGTGAAAGACGCGCTGATCGCTTTCGTCAAAATGAATGGCGCGGGCTAGGTTCATGTACGGGTCTCCAGACGCGAGGATACGGGCAGCACGATGGTGCCATTTCCGGTTTTGAGCAAGAGCCCAAGCTCTTCATCCAACCCCAGAAAGATACCACTTTGGTCGCCCACCGTGATCTCGTCACCCATGCCGTAGACCAGCCCCGCATACTCGCGATGCAGCGCGCCAATGCCGTCCTCTTCCCACCGGTTCACCCAGTTGAGCAGATGCCGCGACCAGCTTTCGATAAATTGCACGGGGTCGAGGTCTCCGCACCCTTCCTGAACCAAAGCGGTCTGATCCGGCGTTTCGCCGCCGTCGCCTGCGCGGTCGAACACCAAAGAAAACCCGGTGACCAGATAGGCCGGCGTTTGCGTGGGATCGGGTGTGTCAGCCGCCGCTTTCAACGCACCGCACACAGCCCCATTAACCCGGATCGGACCGCGCCAGTCCAGATGCACGGGCAATTCCGCTGGCCCCAAAGCGCCCAGTGCGTTTTGCACCGCAACCCCGGTCAAAGGAAGCATCGCAGCGGATTTCGCCAATGGCACTTCGGGGGCAAACACAATTGCCGCCCGCAACTGCTCTGGCGTGATGTCGTAATAAATCGTGCCAGCGTCACATCCGGCAATGGCCTCCGCAAGGGCTGCCTCGAACGGATCGGCCCCCGCCACGTTGAAACCGTGCATCAGGGGTGGAAAGCTTGGCCCGATGGTCATGCGGTGCCGGCGGCCACCAGTTTCCTGGCCAGATCACGGAATGCGCCCGCTTGTGGCCCATCGGGTTGAGAAACCACAATGGGCGCGCCCCCATCCGCCGCCTTGCGAATGTCCAGATGCAGCGGGATTTCGGCCAGCAAAGGCACACCCATCTTTTCAGCCTCTGCCGCAACACCACCATGGCCAAAGATGTGCTCTTCGTGTCCGCAATTCGAACAGATATGCGTCGACATGTTTTCGATCAGCCCAAGGATCGGCACCTTCATCTGGTTGAACATGTCGATGCCTTTCCGCGCATCCAAAAGTGCCACATCCTGCGGGGTGGATACGACGATCGCGCCGTCGACACTGGCCTTCTGCGACAGAGTCATCTGCACGTCCCCGGTACCCGGCGGCAAGTCAACCAACAGCACATCCAAAGCGCCCCATTGCACCTGCATCATCATCTGCTGCAACGCGCCCATCAGCATCGGCCCGCGCCAGACAACCGCCTGCCCTTCGTTCACCATCAGCCCAATAGACATCATCGTCACGCCGTAGTTCCGCATCGGCAGGATGGTCTTGCCATCGGGGCTGGCGGGGCGACCAGACACGCCCAACATGCGGGGTTGCGACGGCCCGTAAACGTCCGCATCCAAAAGACCGACCTTGCGCCCTTCCGCAGCCAAAGCACAGGCGAGGTTCGCGGAGACGGTCGATTTTCCAACGCCGCCCTTGCCCGAGGCAATTGCGATGATCCGGTCCACACCGGGGATCTTCTGCGGGTTGTTCGGGTTTGGTTTGCCACCCTTCGCGCCCTTCAGATCGGGCGGCGGTTTAGGCGCGGAATGCGCCGTCATGACGGCAGAGACGCTGGACGCACCCAGTGCCTTGACCGCGTCTTCGGCCGCCTGGCGCACCGGCATGTAAGCCTGCGACTGGTCGGGCGCGACCTCGACCACAAATCGCACCGCATCGCCGTCCACGTTCAACGCGCGCACGACGCCTGCTGCAACAATGTCCTGACCGGTTGCCGGGTCTGTGATGGCTTTCAGGGCAGCCAGAACCGCGTCACGTGTCAGCGCCACCTCAGTTCGGCCCCTGAATGGTGCCGGTCACAACATGCTCCAGCTCTACACCATCTATGGTCAGCACCACCTTGGCCTCAAAGCTTTTTCCCGCCGTATCCGCATCGCGCATCGCTTCCTCGATGGCCTGCTGCGAGGTCACGCCGACCTGCTTGAGAAATTTCCGCATCGACATGTTGAAATCGTCGCTCATGGTGCCCCTCCGCGTGGATTAAATGTGACTCTCAGATACAGATTATCACGTTGTTGACCTGTCTACGCCACGCCCCCTAGGCTTTCAAGCGGTCAACCCGGGAGGAGGTATGAAGCATTTTGCACGCACCGTTTTGAGTGTTCTGGCACTGGCGACCCCGGTGCATGCCCAGGACAAAACCTTTTCTTTGGCCGCGCCAGAACCGCTGGTAGAGAGCGGTTTGCTCAAATACATCCTGCCGCGATTTTCGCTCAAGACGCAGACCCGCATCACGCTTGTCGGCCCCGAAGACACCGCCGACGCAAGGCTGGGTGCCGACGGGTCGCTCGCCTTTGAAGGCATTGGGCAAATCTGGCGATTGAGCATTGGCGACGACCCCGACGCCCAGCGCTTTGCCGACTGGCTGCGTTCCGATGTCGGGCGCAACACTGTGGACAGCTATCAAGTGGACGGTGTGGCGCTGTTTACCTCGGACGTCGAGGTGCAACAGGTCGTGGCCGAGATCCGCTATGATGGCGATGCCAAACGCGGTGAAGACGTCTCGCTCAGCTATTGCGGGCGCTGCCATGTGATCAGTGAAAAGAACCGCATGAACTCCATCGGCTCAACCCCGTCCTTCGCCGTGCTGCGCACGCTGGAAGATTGGGAAAGCCGGTTTCAGGCCTTTTACGTGCTGAACCCACACCCGGCCTTCACCCAGATCGAAGATGTGACCGAACCCTTTGACGAAACGCGCCCGTCGCCCATTCACGCGATGGAAATGACGCTGGATGACCTCGAAAACATTATAGCGTTTGTGCAGAACATCGCACCCGCCGACCTTGGCCGCCCGATCCACGCCATTTCCGACTAAGCCGAGAAGGTTTTTCGAAAAACCTTTGCAGCGCGTTCGAACGCGCTTCCCGCTCTAGTGATCCCGCCGTTTCGAATAGGGTGTGTCGTCGTCCAGATAGTCGTCCGTCACGCGCGGCTTGCGCGGCTCGCCCAGTGCAAACGGGTTGTTCTCAGAGTGGTATTGCGCCTGTATCCGGCAATTGTCGCACATCTGAATCATCTTCGCCGCATCACCGGTTGCAAACATTGAATGTTTGCCCGCCAGCTTTTCACTGATCTTCTCAATTGTGGATTTCACGCCAAAAAGCGCCCCGCATTCGATACAGGCAAACGGTTCTTCCTCGTTCAGCACCACCTGCGACAGCGCGGTGTCCGTGACATTCATGCGCGGCTCCAGCGCGATCGCGTCTTCCGGGCAGATATTTGCGCAAAGACCACATTGCAGACAGGCGTCTTCCTGAAACAGCAATTGCGGCATGTCCGGGTTGTCGCCCAGCGCACCGGACGGGCAGAGCGAGACGCAGCTCAGGCAGAGCGTGCAGGCATCCGTGTTCACCAGAACCGCGCCGTAGGGCGCATTTTCCGGCAACGGCAGAATCTCGGCATCGGGGTTCAACGCCTTCGCAGTAACGCGGGCCACCTGACGGCGCGTGCCAATCGGCAGGACCGGTGCATTTACAGGTACTGAGGTCGCGCCTCCAAATAGCGCATCGCTCAACGCATCGGGGTCATTTAGATCAAGCAGCGCGACAGCGCGCCCGCCCGACAGGGCATTGGCCAGCGCCGCTTCCCCTTCCGGCGTGTCCCGCTCGGTCTTCGGGGCCAAAAGCACATCGACCGACGCAAATCCGCAACCAAGCGCTGCCAGCATTTCTGCATGGCCAAACCCGGCAAGGCTGTCGGTTTCGAACGGAATCACATCCGCGGGCAAACCGCGCCCAAACCGCGCGGCGAGCCGGATCATCTCGCCCCCGTACTCCGCGTCATGCACCAAAAGCCGGGGGGCCGCGCCACCGGCCTTTCGAAAGGCCGTGGCCAGGGTCTCCAACCGCCGGAACACGGCAGATACAGGTGGCGCGTCATAGGTGATTGCCCCGGACGGGCATAGCGCCGCGCAGGCGCCGCACCCGGCGCAGATCATCGGGTCAATCGCTACGTGATCGCCTGCAGACGTGATCGCGCCCGTCGGGCAGATATTCAGGCATTTTGAACACCCTGCCTGTTCCGCGCGGCTGTGCGCGCAAACTGCTGGCTCCAGGGCCACATAAAGCGGCTTTTCGAATGTGCCGATCATCTGCACGGCTTCGGTGATCATCGCACCGACGGCACCCGGTTGGCGCGGATCGGCGCGCAGATAACCTTCGCGCTTGTCCGGAGCGGGCACAAAAGCCTGACCGCCTGTTACATCCACCACCAGATCACACTCTGACACCGCCCCGTTCTGCGGGTCGGAAAACGCAAAGGCTCCACGCCCGCCAGGTTGCAACTGCGCAAACCCGTCGATCTTGACGCTAAACCCGCCCAGCGCGCCGGTCAGATTGCGCACCTGCCCCCGGACCACATCAAAACGGCGATCAACGGGCACGTCCGACGCATCGGTTTGCAAAACCGTGACCGCCAGCGTGTCGCAGAGCGCGGCGGCCGTCGAAAAGGCCGCCTCACCCGCGCCGATCACAAGGCATGTGCCTTCGCTCACCACATCGACAACCTTGGGGGCGGGCAGGCTCAACGCGGCCTCCGCCGCCAAAGCCGCCTGCTTCGGCCCGGCCTTTGCCCCCTCGTCCGACCATCCCGCCCGGTCCCGGATATCGACAAAACCGGGCGCGTCTGTACCCAGCTCCTCGGCCAGCATCTCGAAAAACGCCCGTTCCTGCGCGCAGGCGATGATCACCTCACCCGCCTCGATTGCGGCTGCCGCAACCTCTGCCTGCGTTCCGCACAGATTGGTGTAAACGGCGGACGGCTCTAATGCGCTCACCGCGCCAATCGCGGTTGCGTCTACCGTCTGACTGCCAAGGCAGTCGCACAAAAGCAGTTTGGGTCCCATGTTGGCCTTTCGCAGCGCATGTCGCGCGTTTTATCATCCAAAGGTCGGCATTTCGGCTTAACAAGAGGCTATGCTAACCAGAAGTCAACCACGCCCAAAGTGGCGGGTCGCGGGAGGAATAAGTTTGGCAGAGGCAGATCCCAGATCAATCAAGATGCCGGTTGGCGTTGTTTTGCAACGCAAACCGGGGGCAACCCGATGGCAAAAATGGGCCTGGACCCCAACCGCGCTACTACCCGGCGCAGGGGCTGCAGATTGGAAATTGATGCGCGAGGAAGGTGATGTGGCAGAGTTCCACATCGGCTCCCTGCCCCTGACCCTGTGGCGCACGGATGCTGAGGCCTACCGCATCAACCTCGCCGAGGCCGAGGTCTGCGCCTACGTCGTTCTGGCGCCAAGCGAGGGTGACCATCCCTTTGATCTTAAGTTGATCACCGCCAATCCACACGAGGCGATGCAGTATGCCGAAGGCGGGGACGACATGGTTGAGAAAGTGCCCATGCCGCCGGGCCTGATTGCCTGGGTGCAGGACTGGACAGATCAGCATTTCGTCGAAGAGCCGTTCAAGAAGCGCAAACGCAAACGCTACATGGATGACAATGTCGATGACGGCAAAGGCGACCCGCGCATTTCCCAGATCAGCGATGTCTACCGCGCTCCGTCACGCGACAGAAAGCTGCGGTCGTCATGAGCCGGGGGTCCGATTTCTGGTCACGTCGCAAAGCGGCGGTCGAGGCCGAAGCCGTCGAGGACATTCGCAAAACCGAAGAAGCCGAGGCGCAGGAAGAACAGGATCGGCTGACAGAAAAAACCGACGAGGACGTGCTGAAAGAGCTTGGTCTGCCCGACCCTGACACGCTGGAGCCCGGTCAGGATATTGCCGGGTTCATGCAAAAAGCCGTGCCCGAACGTCTGCGCCAGCGCGCGTTGCGTCAGTTGTGGCGGTTGAACCCGACGCTCGCCAATCTGGATGGACTTTGTGACTACAACGACGATTTCACCAACGCCGCCACCGATGCGCCCGGCGTCGCCACAGCCTACCGGGTTGGCAAAGGCCTGCTGAAGCATATCGAAGCACTGGAAGAGAAAGCAAAAACCGAAGCGTCAGGGGTGGCAGTGGTGGATAACCCACAGAATCTCTCGGACATTGACGCAGCGCCTGAGAGCCCCGCGTCAGACGCGGAAACGGGCGCGGATCCGGAAATTATGCAGGATTATGCAGATGCTGCACCCGCATCTACGACCATGGTCCAAGACGCAGTGGAATATGCGGACGGCACACCATTGGATACACTACCCGAGGAACCATTGCGTCCGCGCCGGATGCGCTTCAGTTTGGAAAGAGACAGTTGATGACAGCCAGCGAGGCCATGACCCCGCCAGCAATCTCTGAGGAAGACCGCCTTCGGGCGGATCTCTACAACTTTCTGGGCCTCATCCTGTCGGCCCCGCCCGATGAATTCCTGATCGCCCAAACCGCCGGGCTGAGCGGTGACGACACCGACCTCGGCCAAGCGATCACGCGGCTGGCGGATTGCGCCAAGACCACCAAACCCAAACAGGCTGAAAAAGAGTTCAATGCGCTCTTCATCGGATTGGGGCGTGGCGAACTACTGCCCTATGCCAGCTTCTACCTGACGGGGTTCCTGAACGAAAAACCGCTCGCCGTGCTGCGCAACGACTTGTCTGCGCGCCGGATCGAGCGCGCGCCGAACGTTTACGAACCGGAAGATAACATCGCGACCCTGATGGAAGTGATGGGCGGTTTGATCGTCGGGCGTTTTTCGGACCCGGCAACGCTGGACGACCAGAAACTGTTCTTCAACCGCCACGTCGCCCCGTGGGCTGGCCACTTTTTCAATGATCTCGAAACCGCAAAGACCGGCATGCTCTACTGCGCCGTCGGGTCGGTCGGGAAAGCGTTTATGGAGATTGAACGCGAAGCGTTCAGACTAACCTCGGCCTGAGCCGGGATATCACGTGGCGGGCATCCGCCATCTCGCGGCATCCGCCGCACCACACGAGGAAAGGGAGGACCCCTCCATGACAGACAAGACAGAAGCGGCATCCAGTCGTCGCGACTTTCTGAAACTGGCAGGCACCGCAGCCCCCGCTGCCGCCGTGGCAGTGGCTGTTTCCGGGACCGAAGCCGAAGCGCAGGACGCACCGGTTGCGGATGGTCGGATGCAAGACACGCCGCACACCCGCGCCTATCTGGCCAGCACCCGATTCTAGACCAACGTCGAAAACCTCTGCACGCCGAAGCAATAAGTCGGCGGCACACCGCAACCCAACCAAAGCGCCGCGAAGCGCCCAGGTAGCCAAAGAGGGACATCATGCTAAGAAAGAAAACCGGAGGGCTGACACGACGCGCTGCGCGGACCGGCCTGATCTCGGAAGTTTCCAACAAATCTGTCGACAGACGTACATTCCTGCGTGGATCAGGTCTGGCCATCGGTGGCCTTGCCGCGATCAGCGCAACGGGCGGCACCGTCACCCAGGCCAGCGCACAATCCGCTGTGACCGGCGCGGTTGAGACCGTCAAATCCGTCTGCACCCACTGCTCGGTCGGCTGTACCGTTATCGCCGAAGTCAGCAACGGTGTCTGGATCGGACAAGAGCCAGGCTGGGACAGCCCGTTCAACCTTGGCGCACATTGCGCGAAAGGGGCCGCTGTTCGGAACAACGCCCATGGCGAGCGTCGCCTCAAATACCCGATGAAGAAAGAGGGTGGTGAGTGGAAG
>CAZCOX010000104.1:0-11037 GCA_964500115.1 uncultured Rhodobacterales bacterium | reverse complement strand
ATGTTGTCGTCACAGATCGGCTTGCTGTCTGGTGACCCATTCGGGTTGTCAAAGAAGATCGCCAGATCAAACAGATCCCTCGACAGGTTGGGTGGGTCTTCAATGGCCGTCACCGAAAAGGTGATCTGCGGGAACTGCGCCCTGATCTTGCTGAGCCTGCTGGGCAACCAAAGTTGAGCGACAGATGGAAGTGCCGCGATGTGAAAATCGACTTCTGGAGCCATATTGCGCAAGGCACGCGTTGCGTCCGCCAACGCGTCAAAGGCCAATGTAAACCGTGCCACAAGGGATGCCCCAGACGCCGTCAATTCCACACCTTGGGCATTGCGCCGAAAGAGCGCGGTGCCTGCCCAGTCTTCCAGTGTCTTGATATGCTGAGATATCGCGCCGGGCGTGACGTTGAGTTCGTCCGCAGCTGCGACGAAGCTGACATGCCGCGCGGCGGCTTCAAACGCCCGCATGGCATTCAGAGGTGGACCCTTCGGGCGTTTGGGCGCGACGCTCATCAGTTTAGCCTTAGTTTTACTACGCCAAGAAATAGCAATTCTGCTTTGCAGTGTCACGCACCAGACGTCAGTCTGCGGGTCAAACAGGAGGATTGTGGATGACACTTGCACAGCGAAACTGGGTTCCAGACACATGCGAAACACGGGTGCAGGACATTGCCGAAAAGGCTGCATCCTTGACCTCTGACGACCTTCTGGTGCGCGTGCAGGACCTTGCCGAGCAGAACCGCATCATCCACGAGGAAGAGTGTTTCAACCTCAATCCGGCGACAAATATCATGAACCCCAAGGCCGAGGCCCTTTTGTCTTCGGGTATCGGGTCGCGTCCGTCTTTGGGCTATCCTGGCGACAAATATGAAATGGGCCTGGAAGCGATTGAAGAGATCGAGGTGATTGCGGCTCAGCTGTGCGCGGAGGTATTTGACGCCAAATTTGCTGAAGTCCGCGTTCCCTCTGGCGCGATTGCAAACCTTTATGGCTTCATGGCGACGTGCAAACCGGGTGATACGATCATCGCACCGCCAGCGTCGATCGGCGGGCATGTCACGCACCATATCGGCGGCTGCGCGGGGCTTTTTGGTCTGCGCACGGTCGATGCGCCTGTAAACGCAGATGGCTACACGGTCGATCTGGATCAGCTGCGCGCCTTGGTTCTGAACCAACGGCCCAAACTGATTACCGTTGGGGGTAGTCTGAACCTGTTTGAGCACCCGGTCTCCGAGATACGCGTTATCGCCGATGAGGTGGGTGCCAAGGTGATGTTCGACGCGGCCCACCAATGCGGAATCATTGCGGGGCGTGCGTGGTCCAACCCTCTGGCAGAGGGGGCGCATTTCATGACAATGAGCACCTACAAGAGCCTCGGAGGACCAGCAGGTGGACTGATCGTCACCAACGATGCCGACATCGCCAAAACACTCGACGCCATCGCTTTCCCCGGTATGACCGCCAATTTCGATGCGGCAAAGACGGCCGCCTTGGCCGTGACGATGTTGGATTGGAGAGATTTTGGGCAAGCCTACGCCAAAGAGATGATCGCGATGTCACAAGCATTAGCGGACTCACTGGACTCCGAGGGTGTTCCGGTCTTTGCCGGAGCAAAAGGTTTTACGAACTCCCACCAGTTTGCTGTATTGGCCGAACCCTTTGGCGGCGGTCAGGCGGCATCGAAAAAACTGCGCCCGAATGGATTTCTTGCCTGCGGCATCGGGCTGCCAGTGTCTGCGGTTGACGGCGATATGAACGGGTTGCGCATTGGGACGCCAGAACTGGTCCGGTGGGGCATGACGGCGGCTGATGCGGATCGGCTTGCCGCGCTGATAAAGCGTGGCCTGAACGGCGAAGACACGTGGCAAGAGGTGGCCTCTTGGAGGCAAGAATTCGAAACACTCTGCTTCGTACACTGAGAAAGACGGCAGCCAGTGGTGCCTTCCTGACGCGCGGCGGCCCTGTGCGCATTCAGGCCTATACGCTTCATCAGTTCCTGTGCTTGCAGCGATTAGCAGCTTCACGAGCTGCAAACGCCGCATCTTGACCCATTGGGCAACGGCAGGAATGGTCCGCGAGCTTCGAAGGGTTCAAGCTATATTTAAGGACGCTGCACTACCTCTTGGGTTCGCTAGGAGCCCAAGGGCGACGCGAATGCGAATTGCAACGCCTTCGGCTGAACCTTGGCAGCGGTCGCTAGACAGATATGGGGGACCAAAAGCGCGCGTCCTTTCTACCGCAATCGTACCAATACATAAGGCACCAGCACAGGGTGCGAGGGACGCCCAATTGATAAACAATAGACAGGTCAAGGTGTTATCGACTACGGTCCCATTTCAGTGGGGAGGAGACGAAACTTTGCTGGTTTCGCCCCACTTTACAAAATGAAGCGTCGTTTCAACGAAAATTCGACGCGAATGGGAGGAAAATTATGTATCGACTGCTTGGGACATCCATTGTCTCCTTGTTTCTTGTGGCCGGAAGTGCCGCGACGGCGTTTGAATGCAAGCGCACAGAGGCATCGTTCGACAAACCCGGCGGGTTTCCGGAACGTGCACTAACCATGATCGTGCCTTACGGCCCGGCAGGTGGGTCAGGCCAAGTTGCAGCGGCGATGGCCGAAGCCGTGACTGAATTGACGGGTATTCCGATCAACCGCGATCACAAGCCCGGCGGTTCGGGGACCGTTGGCATGACGGCCTACATGGCCGCGCCAGCAGATGGCTATAACGTTCTGGAACATATTGATGATGCGTCCTCGGCTCATGCGCTTGATAGCTCGTTGCCGAATCCGGCTGCCGATTTGATCCCGTTGGTCACCAGTCAAGTAACCTTCAGCCAGATCTATATCCGCACAAATGAAACGCGCTACTCCGATTGGCCTTCGTTTGTTGAATGGGTGAAAGCTCAGGACGGCAAAGCGACGATTGCCAACGTGTCCAAAGAAGGCTCGATGGAGCGTGTGACCATGCGGTTCATCACCGATGCGACAGGCATGTCGATCCAGCAAATCTCGTTCGACAAGGGTGCCCCGCGTTATGGCGCCTTGCTGGGCGGACAGGTCGACGCGCTCTTCGAGCAACCCGGCGATGTACGCAACTTCCTGGATGCGAACCAGTTCAAGCCAATCCTAACCATTTTTGACGAGCGTCCCGGCGCTTTTGCAGACACCCCGACGCACCGTGAAATGGGCATGGATTTCGATCCACTGCTGCGCTTCCGTGGCTTTTATGTGCACGCAGATGCACCTGCAGATCGTGTAGAATGGCTGAAGTGGGCTTTCCAGCGTGGATATTGCGAAGATAGCTATCAGGCTTTCAATGAATCCAAATTCATGACGGTCATCGACAGTTATCGCGATACAGAAGGCTCCAAGGAGCTGATCGCGCGCTCGATCAGCCAGTATCGCGACGTCTACAAGGCAATGGGTCTGGACGTAAAATAAAAGTACTCGCGAAAGTGACGCGCGGCGCTTTTCGGGCGCCGCGCCTATTTACACGAGCAGTTTGGGAGACAGCCCTTGGGACGTTTGAAGCGTACTCATTTGGTTGAGGCAGTGCTTTTCTTGCTGATTGTCGCGGTGTTCTACGCGTTCTCGTTCGAGTTCAATCAGCCGATCGAAATCTACCGCTTTGGCGCCACGGCATGGCCGCGCGTGGTCGTTGGCTTGCTGCTGATCGCGACCCTGGGCAATTTGTGGTACCAATACCGGCACGGATCAGCCTCGCAAGGCACCATCGGTCAAAGCGAAGATAAGGCCGACTACAGCGACCCGGGCACACTCCCACGCATGATTGCCGTCCTATTGACGCCGTTTGTCTTTGCCTGGCTTCTCAAGCCAGTCGGTATCTATTTCAGCGCGCCCTTTTTTATTGCCGCCATCATTTGGCTTTTTGGGGAACGCCGGTGGAGCGCAATCCTGTTGATGACAGTGCTTATCTATTTCATTTTCATCGGGCTCTTTTTGGTGATCCTCAACGCGCCGTTGCCACAAGGCAATATGTCGCCATTCTATGACTTCAGCGCGTGGATCCTGACGATGAACGCCAAACTTCAAGGGCTCTGACGGAAGCATGATCGACAATTTTCTCGCCGGGTCCGCTGCCCTTTTTGGTGATCCTTTCACCATTGGCATCTTCGTTTTTGGAGTGATTGGCGGCATGCTGTTCGGGGCCATTCCCGGGGTCAGCATGCTGACCCTCGCCGCGATCCTGTTGCCGTTCACGGCCAGTCTGGAACCCGCACAGGGCGTGATGCTGTTTGCGGTCATCTACTGCACCGGCACCTATGGCGGCGCGATTACCGCCATCTTGTTCAACATCCCGGGCGCACCCGAGAACGCGCCGACGGCCTTTGATGGCTACCCGATGACCCAAAACGGCCAGTCGGGCAAAGCTGTGGGCGCGGCCGTTCTGTGCTCGGCCATTGGCGGCGTGACCTCTGCTTTGATCATGATGGCGGCCACCGAGCCTTTGGCAAATTGGGCCATCCAGAACATTGGCCCGCCGGAAATTTTCGCGCTTGTGTTCTTTGGTTTGGCTGTCGCGTCGTCGGTCGGCGCGCGGACTATCTGGAAAGGCTGGATGTCCGTTCTGATCGGCTTGTTGATCGCGACCATCGGGCAGGACCCCGTGGGCGGGATCAACCGCTATAACTTTGGCCTTACAGACCTCGCGGCTGGCATCGCTTTCGTGCCCGCCATCCTGGGCTTTTTTGCAGTCTCCGAAATTTTCGTGCAGGCCGAAAAGAAAGCCAGTGGAAAGTACAACGCCCCCAAAGTCTCCATGACCTTCCCGACCTGGCTTGAGCTTTGGATGCACAAGTTCGCTGTCTTGCGGTCCATTTTGGTTGGCTTTTTCTGCGGCATTCTCCCCGGTATCGGGGCAACGCTCGCGGCTTTCATGAGCTATGGCGAGGCTGTCCGCTGGTCCAAGAACCGCGAAGAATTTGGCAAGGGCAAGCTTGAGGGTGTGATCTCGGCAGAAACTGCCAACAATGCGGCCACCGGGGCAGCCATGATCCCGCTGCTTGCGCTGGGTCTGCCGGGCGGCGCTTTGACGGCAATGATGGTGGCCGTGTTCCAGATGCACGACCTGCAACCTGGCCCGCTCGTCTTTATCCTGTCGCCCGATCTGATCTGGATCGTGTTCGCCGCGATGTTCTACGCCAACCTATCGATCCTGATTATCGGGCTGGTAGAAACCAAGACCATTCTGAACTTGCTCAAGATCCCCTTCCAGTTCCTTGCGCCGCTGATCCTGATGTTGGCGACCGTCGGGGCTTACATCAGCCGAGGGCTGGTTCTGGACGTGATGGTCATGTTCCTTGCGGGCATTATCGGCTATCTGCTGCGACGGTCCGGCTTCTCGATCCCGGGCATTGTGCTGGGGCTGATCCTTGGCAAGATCGGCGAACAGAACTTCGCGCAGGGCATGCAGATGGTACATTACGATCTGGGCACTTATTTCTCGCGCCCGATTTCCGCCATTCTGATCGTTCTGGGCACCCTCACGCTGCTGTCCAGCGCCTACCGCGCCTTTGCAACATCACAGAAGTCTGTGTAAAGCCGCCCCGAAACGTTAGGAGGGCCCCGATATGAGCGAAGACAGCATTGAGGCCATCGTTGAACGGTCACGTGCCGCGCAAGCACGCTATGAGGCGAATGGTTCGCAAACCCGCTACGACCGTGCCGCGCAAGCGGTTGCCTGGGCCATTATGGAACCAACCCGCAATCGCACGCTTGCCGAACTGGCGGTTGAGACAACGGGCCTTGGCAACGTGCCCGACAAGATCATCAAAAACCATCGCAAGACGCTTGGCCTGATGCGCGACATCAAGGATGCCGTGACCTTTGGTGTCATGTCCGATGATCCGGCCACCGGGATCACCGAAATCGCACGCGCCAAAGGTGTTGTCGGTGCTATTGTGCCCTCTACCAACCCCGCCGCGACACCCGCCAACAATATCATCAACGCGCTGAAGTGCGGTAATTCAATCGTCGTGGCCCCCTCACCCAAAGGCGTGGCCAGTTGCGAGACACTGATCGGCTACATCCACGAAGAATTCGCCAAGATCGGCGAAGACCCCGATCTGGTGCAAATGGTCCCGGCACCCGGGTCAAAAGAGAAAACGCAGGCGCTTATGGAGACCTGCGACATGATCGTCGCAACCGGCAGCCAGAACAACGTGCACCGTGCCCAAACTGTCGGCACGCCCGCCGTTGCTGTTGGGGCTGGCAACGTGACCGTTATCGTGGATGAGACCGCTGATCTGGCGGACGCCGCTGAGAAAATTCGCGCGTCCAAATGCTTTGACAACGCCACGTCCTGCTCGTCGGAAAACGCAGTTGTGGTTGTGGACGCGGTCTATGACGCCTTTGTTGCGGCCATGGCCGAGGCAGGTGGCGCGCTCGTCGAGGACGAGGCGGGCATCGTGGCAAAGCTTTGGCCGGACGGGCATCTGAACCGGTCTGTCATCGCGCAAGACGCGGACAAAATGATCGCTGCGCTCGATCTCGATGTACCCGAGGGGACCGACTACATTGCCGTGCCAACTTCTGGCATTGGCCCGGATCATCCGCTGTCTGGTGAAAAGCTCAGCCGCGTTCTGGCCCTTTACCGCGCGTCCGATTTTGATGCTGCCGTACAGACAACCCGTGATATCCAACTGCATCAGGGCGCAGGCCACTCGGTTGGTTTGCATTCGGCCAACCCGGATCGCCCCATGGTACTGGCGAATGCGATCCCGACCAGTCGGGTAATAGTCAATCAGGCACACACCTTCGCGACTGGCGGCAGCTTTACCAATGGAATGCCTTTTTCGCTATCCATGGGCTGCGGCACATGGGGCGGCAATTCAGTCAACGAGAACGTCAATTACCGCCACTTTATGCAATCGACCAAGATCATCCGCGAAATCCCGTCGCGTGAGCCAAGCCTCGATGACATCTTCGCCGATTACTGGGCTGCTGCGGGCCAATGAAGTTCGACCCAAAATCGCCGCCCAAAGGCACGCTGCGTGATTGGCTTGACGCGCGCGCGGAAGCCGGCGGCACCGCCTTTGTCTTCCCCGAGACCGGAGAGGAACTGATATGGGCAGACTTGCGCGCCCATGCCGCGCGGGTCGCTGCAGATCTGACCGCGCAAGGCATCGCGAAAGGCGAGAGCGTTGCCGTGATGCATCCCAATGGGCTGGAAGGCGTCAAAGCGCTGTACGCGGCCCTTTACGGCGGTTTCCGTGTCACGATGCTTAACCTTGCAGCTGGTCCAGACGCGCTGGGTTACGCGATGGAGCATTCCGAAGCGCGTTCGGCCTTTGTCCATGAAGATCAGCTTGAAGCCTTCAACGCCGTGCGCCCAGATGCGCTTACACTCTATGCGCCCAGCGGTGCATCCGCACCGCTGCATGACGTCAGTGCCAGTGACGATGCGCTGCTGATGTATACTTCCGGCACAACAGGCCGGCCCAAAGGCGTTGTGCATACTCAGTCCAGCTTGCTCGCGGGTGGATGGACAGTCGCATCCGCTCAGGAATTAACGCCCGAAGATCGCGGTATGGGAGTACTGCCCTTCTACCACATCAACGGACTCTGCGTGTCTGTTATGGGCAGCCTTGTGTCAGGCGGCTCGCTCGCCATGGTTTCGCGCTTTTCGGCCAGCAGGTTCTGGCAACAGGTCGAGGACGGCGGCGTAACCTGGTTCTCGGTTGTGCCCACGATCATCAGTCATTTGCTGCATGGCCAATCCGAACCCGGGCCTGCGTCCAAAGCGCGACTGCGCTTTGCGCGCTCGGCTTCTTCGGCACTGGCGATTGAGACCCAACGCGCGTTTCAGGACCGTTTTGGATTGTCGATTGTGGAATCTCTGGGTTTGACCGAAACCGCCGCCCAGTGTCTCGTCAATCCACGCGACCCGTCACGTCACAAGATCGGTTCGGCCGGGATGGCGATCAGCAATGAAGCCCGCATCGCCGATGACACAGGCACAGAATGCGCCCGCGGCATCGAAGGCGAGATCCAGATCCGCGGTCCCAACGTGATGAAGGAATATCTCAAGAACCCAGAGGCCACGGCGGGCACTTTCCATGGTGACTGGCTACGCACCGGGGATCTGGGACGCATGGATGAGGACGGCTATGTCTTTGTCACTGGGCGCCTCAAGGAGCTGATCATCAAAGGTGGCGAGAATATCGCCCCGCGCGAAATCGACGAAGCGCTTTATGAGCATCCGGATGTGGTAGAAGCCGCCGCTTTTGCCCGGCCCTGCGATCGCTATGGCGAGCGTGTCGAGGCTGCCGTGCGCCTGAATGAGACGTCCAATGCCACGGCGGCCGAATTGCGCACGCTATGCGAAACGCGGGTTGGTTCCTTCAAGGCTCCGGACGTAGTGCACATCATGGACGAGCTGCCCAAGGGCCCGTCCGGGAAAATCCAGCGCCTGTACTTGAACAAGTTGCTGTATGGTTGAGTTGGCTTAAGGGGGCCAGGCCCCGTTGATAGCCGTGCGGCGGCCCGGGCCAGCGCCAGCCTGCGGCATTCCTGCGACATCACTGCTGATGGAAGCGGTTCAACTCAACCCACTCGCAATCAATCGCAGCCCCATCAGTAGGAACGCGATCAACACCGCTTTGCGAAACAGCTCCTGACTGACCCGTCCGCGCAGCAGCTCGCCGATCCGAAATCCCACCAAAACCACGCATAAGGCCAGCGCTGATTTCACAAAAACAGGCAGTGTCAGCACGCCCGCGACCACCTGGCCTGCTCCAAGCGGCAGCACGCCTGCCAGAAACAAAAACCCCGTCGCGCCGATGAATTTCTCTTTCGAGATACCCCGCGCAACCAGATACATCGCGACCGTGGGCGACCAGATTGAGCTGATTCCTCCCAGCACCCCCGAGACAACGCCAAATCCCAAATGCCAACCTTTGCCAGGCCCGATCCGCAGCTTGATACCCAGCAAGAAATTCAGTGAAAACAGCACCATGGCAATGCCAATCGCCACCGTCAAAAGCGCTGTGGGATATTCTGCGATAAACATCGATGTCACAAAAATACAGACCATGATCGCGAGGGCGAAGAGCCAATATTCCCGCGCAATCTCCCATTTGCCCGGTGCCCTAATAAATTGGAGCGAATTGGTCGCCAGGATTGAGAGCCACAACAAAGGGATCGCCTCGGTCGGCGGCATGATAAGTGTGAGGAATGCCATCGACGCCGCAGGCAGTCCGATGCCCAAGAACCCCTTCACAATCGCGGCGAAAAGGAAAATCATGATCAACAGAACTGTCTGGACCGCATCGAAATTCTGGATCAGATCGTTAATCACTTCGCTCATTGTGACATCGCTTGTTCCAGCCCGGACGCGCGTCCGCAACAGTCGCTGCGTTTGACACGTACTTGCTCCTAATATTTTGGACGGAATAGCCTATCCGTGACGAATACACCAACGGCAGCAAAGGGCTGACAACAGTCATCGAGCTTCTGGTGGTGGACACGACTTTTCTGCAGACGCACCGCGGCATGGCAGCCTCGAGCCCTTACCGTCAGGTTGTGCGGTGGCGGAGAAAGTCTGCTAAATTGGCGGGACGAACCAACATTTACTGAGCTGGGATCGTCACTCCACATGCCAATTGAACTTACCCCACCACTGCGCCCCTTTCATCCTGACGATGCTGATACGGTGGCGCGATTGAACGATATGGCCTCGGACGGGTTGCTTCTTTCGCAATGGACCAACGGGGCGGACAGCGCTGACGATGCGTGGGAACAGGGACGATTGCAGCAGCTGGCGCAGATGAACTCTGGATGGGAAATGATCGTGATTGACCAGGGTCGCGGCGTGGAAGCCGTTTTGATGGGGCAAGCTCACCCAGAAGACCCCGTTGCCACTGACGGCGTAGACGCCGTTTGGGTGCCCCTCGTGGAATTAGAGAACCTCGTGCCGGGCAGTTGGTGTCTGAACGTGATTGCAACTATGCCGGAGTGTCGGGGCCGGGGACATGGTGCATTGCTGATTGACCAGGCCGAAACGCTGGCGAGGGACGGTGGTCACAGGAAACTCGCCCTAGTGGTTTCAGATGCCAATGCGGACGCCATCAGGCTTTATCATCGCACTGGCTTTTCCGAGGTTGCGAGACGGCCCATTGTAAAAGGTGACTGGGATGGCCCAGGAGTAGATTGGGTTCTTATGGTGAAGCCGTTAGACTAAACGTGGACTGGTGGATAGCGAATATTGATGCGCACATTTCGGAATGCAGACTCTGGAGACGCAGAACGTTGTTTTGCGATCGAAGTTTCCGCCTATGAGGGTGACGAAGCGGCGACCCAAGCGAAGATCGCGACGCGTATAGAGACATACCCCGAGGGGTTTCTCATTGCTGAAGTCGATGGACGGATTGTGGGCTTCATAAATTCAGGATGCGCGCATGAGGTTGAAATGTCCGACGAGGCCTTCAAGGAACTCATCGGACATGACCCAGCCGCACCAAATGTCGTCATCATGTCGGTTGTTGTTGATCCCTCGGAGCAGGGCAAAGGCCATTCACGTGCGCTGATGGACGAATTCGTCGTTAAGATGGGACGGATGGGGAAACAGACGATCCATCTGATGTGCAAAGACCAGCATGTGCCGCTATATGAGAAATTCGGTTATAAATACTCGAAGCCTTCAGCATCTGAACACGGCGGCATGGCGTGGCATGAAATGGTCATGACGTTATAGGCGGCAATTCCGGTCGCGCAGTGGAGCAGACGTTGGCTCAGTACTTTCGATGGCCGCTATATCTGCAGTCCACCAGTTCGCTACGCGCTCAATTTTGTTCACACAGCGAAAGACCGGAATCGCCGGCCGACGCCAAAACAGAGCATTTCCGCCCCTGTGAGGCAAAGCGGATCGTCGACGTGTGCCAGAGCACGATCTACGGTTGGCAGAGACGCAAGGCCTTAGGATACACAAGTTCTGCGGAATGGCATTTGTAAAGCTGGATGACGTGCGTAAACTCATTGAATGCGCTGGGGGACCAGATGGGGGACCACAGGCATGATTGA
>CAZCOX010000103.1:8288-11039 GCA_964500115.1 uncultured Rhodobacterales bacterium | reverse complement strand
GTGTGCGCGGCAAGGCTTGCTGCGACGGCGCCGACGATTGCGACTGTTTTGACTGCGTTGGACATTTTGGCGATCCTTTTTCGGTGTTGTGCGGTTTCAAACTTGGACGAAGTCGTTGTTGCGACGTCGATGGCACAAGCATGACCAGAAGGCTCTGTTGCCGCCAATCACGGGGATGTGCATCACATGGCCGTGACAGCGAGTGATCGTAAAAGATCCGGTCAGGGCATTTTCACGTTCAAGGCGCAAAGACTGTAACAAAACGAACCCGCGACGCGCGACCATTGTGACAAATTGTTACAGTGTAGTGCGAGACTCGCCCGGCCTCACACCCAATCTCACGCAGGATAAAAGCGGTCGTCAGCGCATGCGAACCACATTTCCGCCGTTCAAACCGGAAGCGCTATTGGTTCGGAAGATCGCGGGCGATGGGTTCCAGCGAACCGCGACGCGGCGTGCCGTCCTCCATCGGGGGCAAGGTCACGCTTAAGCACGTTCCGGCATCCACCAGCCGCCATGCGTTTCCCTGGTAGTCGACAACCGAACTACGGGAAGCCGATCTTTGTGCGCCAAAACCTTCAATGCCGTCACTTTGTCCGGCGAGTGAAATGCCGAAGCATTTTTCCATGGATTGGGGAACAACAGGCGACCCCAAGACCAGAATCGGGGCCGAAAGAAAGACTGCAAAGGTGCGCGCAATGTACATAAAAAGCGTCCAAATAAAGCAAGTAACTCCAAACTTGCCAAATGCGGTCAGAATACACCGCCGAAGCGCGAAGGTACAATTAAACTCGATTTGAATTCTGGCGGCAAAAGGTCCGTGACACTGCGTTGTGCAGTTTCACAATCGGCAAACGCTTTTTGCTGCCTTTGCCAGCTTGCGATTTGCAACGCGGTGTCATTATTCGTGTTCGCTGTGACGCTTGGCACGTCTTGGTGCACCGACCTGCGTGAGTACCTTTGCCTACGGCATCGGTGCGCCCGAAGCGACACCAGCATCGTCAGCGTAATGGTGAGTCCTTCAGTAGTTCCCAGAAGACTTATGAAGGTTTGCTCGATATCTCTAATAGTGGCGTGAACGATCCCAAGCCCGCGGCCAAACGTTTTGGAATAAACCTGCTCCTTGTCGCGATAGGCGTTGATGATCTTGTCGGAAGAAACGTGCCGGAACGTCTGAACGATACGAACCAGTGCTGCGCCAGCACCTTCCTCGGTTTCGGCAAACCGTGTTGTTCGGTGTCGGGTACTCCGGGCGAAAGCCATGATGTTGGTGCGTCAGACGGCCCCAGACCGTTTCGCTGCTGGCAAAAAGCCAGTAGACCTATCCGACTGCAAGCAGAATGCTGCTGACCCATCAGAAAAGAAAAACCGCGACTGCTGGAGCGCGGTTTTTCGAGTGTGCTGTTACGCCAAGTCGGGCGGCGTGGCGTCTTTGGCAAGGCTGCTCAAGATATCAGTCAGCGATGTTACAGAAGTCTGCTTTTCCCCAAGCCGCCGCACGGTGACGGTTTTGTCCTCTACCTCGCGATGACCAATGGCCAGTATGACAGGCACTTTTCCAAGGCTGTGTTCACGCACCTTGTAGTTGATCTTTTCGTTGCGAATGTCGGCTTCTGCCCGCACGCCCGCTTTGGTCAATTCGGCGACGACCTCATGCACGTAGTCATCGGCTTCTGACACGATTGAAGCGACAACGACCTGACGCGGGGCCAGCCAGAACGGCAGCTTGCCAGCGTGTTCTTCGATCAGGATGCCGATGAAACGCTCGAACGACCCCAAGGTTGCGCGATGTAGCATGACAGGGCGATGTTTGCCGCCATCCGCACCGATATAGGTTGCGTCCAGCCGTTCGGGCAGCACGAAATCGACCTGATGGGTGCCGCATTGCCAATCGCGACCAATGGCGTCGGTCAGAACAAACTCAAGCTTCGGGCCGTAAAACGCGCCTTCGCCGGGGTTCAGCTCGAACTCGCAACCTGCGGCAAGCGTAGCGGACTTGAGCGCTTCTTCGGCGCGATCCCAGACGTCGTCCGAGCCTGCGCGCATGTCCGGCCGATCCGAGAATTTGACTTTGAAGCTTTCAAAGCCGAGGTCGCGATAGATTTCGCTAAGGAAGTCGATAAAGCGTTTTGTTTCATCTTCGATCTGGTCCTCCCGACAGAAGATATGCCCATCGTCCTGGGTAAAGCCCCGGACACGCATGATGCCATGCAAGGCACCAGATGGTTCATATCTGTTGCACGACCCAAACTCGGCCATGCGCAAAGGAAGATCGCGGTAAGACTTTAATCCCTGGTTAAAAATCTGGACGTGGCAGGGACAATTCATTGGCTTGAGCGCATTGACCGCTTTCTCGCGCGCATGTTCCTCGTCAACTTCGACAATGAACATATGCTCCTGATATTTTTCCCAATGGCCGGATTCTTCCCACAGCTTGCGGTCGACTACCTGCGGCGTGTTCACCTCGACATACCCACCTTTGATCTGTTGGCGGCGCATATAGTCCTGCAACAGGGTGTAGATGCGCCAGCCGTTGGGGTGCCAGAACACCTGACCGGGCGCTTCCTCCTGCATATGAAAGAGGTCCATCTCTTTACCAAGACGCCTGTGATCACGCTTATCCGCTTCTTCAAGGAAGGTCAGGTACTGCTTCAGATCGTTCCGGTTTTTGAACGCGACGCCATAAATGCGTTGCAGCATCGGGCGGGTGTTGTCACCAAGGAAATAGGCCGCCGAGACGTTCATCAGCTT
>CAZCOX010000103.1:0-8188 GCA_964500115.1 uncultured Rhodobacterales bacterium | reverse complement strand
AGGTCGTGGCGGATCAGTTCAAGTGCCGGTTCGTCGTCTTGCAGCGTGTTGATCGCAATCGATGCGTCAGACGGGATCGGCCACTGCAGATCCCAGTGCTGGTCATTGACGGTAGCGGAGATGGCTTTCTTGGAAAGCGACTTGGAAATGCTCTCAGCAACTTCAGCCGGGGTCACACCAGCATCGTAGTTGCGCGCATTGCCATCAGGAAAGGTCAGGGAAATCTGGCTCATTGGCCTAGCTCCTCGTCAGTTTGGCGCCCACGGAACGCCCGGTTGCGGGTTATGTATCGTGCGCGGCTTTTGGCAGGGGGCATAAGGCGCGTCAAGTCATGCCGACACCGGTGGAATCGCACCGTGTCCTGCCAACACGCAAGATTCTTGCGTTGTATACAAATGTATTATGCGAAACGCTTTAGGATCAGAGGGTTATGCAATCGCTTTGCGGTGGACGAAAGCGACAGTTCGGCTATCTATTGCGACAGTTCCTATCGGAAACAACGTTTCGCTTCAGATCGAGGGTAGAGCATGCCGAAGTACAACAAGACATTTGAATTGTCGGTCGAAGATATGGACCTGATCGAAAACGCTTTGCGCGATACAAAGCGGTCGCTGAGTTCAGAATTGATTGATCAGGCCGACGATCCTTTGCGCCCCTGCGCCAACACGCGCGGACTTGATGCATCCATGAAACAGATCAACGATCTGCTGGGGCGCTTGCACAATCAAAAGAACTTCTACCGCCCGAATTCCGGCGCCTATGTTGGCGGGTGATTGCCGCAAGGGTTTCGATTTCGCCTGACCTGCCGTAATCCTTTCGCATCAACATGTTCGAAAGGAAACGACCGTGCCAGAAACTGCACATATCGACGGGCCCAACGGCCACAAACTGGCATATGTGCATACGGCGGGAGAGGGGCCTCTGGTGGTCTTTCTGTCTGGCTACAAATCTGACATGGAGGGCACGAAAGCGGTTCACCTAGAGGCCTGGGCGCGCGACGCGGGGCACGCCTTCTTGCGGTTCGACTATTCAGGGCATGGCGTGTCGAGCGGTGTCTTTGAGGAAGGCTGCATTGGCGATTGGGCTGCGGATGCTGAAGCCGTCATCAACGCCGTCACCCATGGCCCCATTGTCCTGGTTGGCTCGTCCATGGGCGGCTGGATTTCCGCGATCCTGACGAAACGGCTGAACCAGGTCGTTGGCTTCGTCGGGATCGCTGCTGCGCCCGATTTCACTGAAGACGGGTTCTGGGCCGGCTTTGACGACGCTCAGCGGAACGCAATCATGTCGGACGGTCAGGTCGCGCTGCCGTCGGACTACGGTGACCCGTATATTGTCACGCGAAAATTGATCGAGGACGGGCGCGACCATCTGGTGTTACGCAGCGCGCTTCCCATGCCTTACCCCGTACGGCTCATGCAAGGCACAGAAGATACTGCCGTGACTCGCGCTACAGCGCTTGCCTTTCTCGATCATATCGACAGCCCCGACCTGCAATTGAACCTCGTCAAAGGCGTCGATCACAGATTTTCTGAACCTGCCTGCCTGCGGATGATCGAAGACGCGATCACGGACGTGATGGGGTGAGCCGCCTGTTCTTTATTACGCACGCCGAAGTTGACACTGATCCCGCTGTCCCGGTTCCCGAATGGGGACTTTCAGAAACCGGCGCGGCCCGACACGCGGGTTTTGCCAAACGAGCTCCAGAGTTTTGCGCCATCTGGTCCAGCACTGAACGCAAAGCCCTTGAAGGCGCTGCTTTCTTGGCGGATGCGCAGAATTTATCGGTACAGTCCGATCCCGAATTGGGTGAGAATGACCGATCCGCAACGGGGTTTTTGCCGCCAGATGTCTTTGAAAAAGCGGCAGACGCGTTCTTTGAATATCCAGACATCTCTTACAAAGGGTGGGAAACGGCAATTGCTGCGCAAACCCGCGTGGTATCGGCGCTACAGCGCATTGAATCAGCCTCGCCGAAAGGCGACGTCGCCGTGGTGGCGCACGGGGCGGTTGGGGCATTGACGCGCGCCTGGGCGATGGGTTCGCAGATTTCAAGGGCGCATGATCAGATCGGATCGTGTGGGAATGTCATGGTGCTCTCTCGGCCTGATCTAGCGTTTGTCCGCGGATGGACGCCAATGGAGCAGGTGTTCACCAGCTAGCGCCCTTTGTTTTGCATACGTTTGCAAAAACTGCTTGAGAGGCGCAAATCCTACGCTATGCTACCCGACGACACATATCCTGGGAGGGCACCATGGCAGAATACCTCAAACGCGGAAAGCCAGAGACGGAACGGGCAGAAGACGACGCCAAGACACGCGCGGTCGTCGAAGCCACGCTGGCAGATATCGAACAGCGTGGGGACACGGCTGTGCGCGAACTGGCGGAAAAGTTTGACAACTACACGCCTGAAAGCTTTCGGCTGAGTCAGGACGACATTGACGCGTTGATTGCCGAGCTTTCGCCGCGCGAACTGGACGACATTAAATTTGCCCAGGAGCAGGTACGCAAGTTTGCCCAGGCCCAACGCGACTCGATGCTGGATATCGAGGTCGAAACGATGCCGGGCGTGATCCTGGGACACAAGAACATCCCGGTACAATCTGTTGGGTGCTACGTGCCCGGCGGCAAATTCCCGATGGTGGCCTCGGCGCATATGTCGGTCGCCACGGCGTCGGTCGCCGGCGTGCCACGTATCGTGGCCTGCACGCCGCCATTCCAGGGGCGTCCAAACCCCGGCGTGATCGCGGCCATGCATCTTGGCGGTGCGCATGAGATTTACGTGCTGGGCGGCATTCAGGCCGTGGGCGCGATGGCGATCGGCACTGAAACAATTGATCCGGTGCACATGTTGGTCGGCCCCGGCAACGCGTTTGTGGCCGAGGCCAAGCGGCAACTCTTCGGTCGCGTCGGTATCGATCTTTTTGCCGGCCCGACGGAAACCATGGTGATTGCGGACGACACTGTAGATGCCGAAATGTGCGCGACGGACCTCCTGGGGCAGGCCGAGCACGGGTACAACTCGCCGGCTGTCCTCGTCACCAACTCGCGCAAACTGGCAGAGGATACGCTGAAAGAGATTGATCGGATCCTGGAGATCCTGCCGACAAAAGACACTGCCTCCGTGAGTTGGGCGGATTACGGCGAGGTGATCCTGTGCGCTGACCATGACGAGATGTTGGCGGTCGCCAATGACATCGCGTCCGAACATGTGCAGGTCATGACCGACCGCGACGATTGGTACCTCGATAATATGGTTTGTTATGGTGCGTTGTTCCTCGGTCCACGCACCAACGTGTCGAACGGGGACAAGGTCATTGGGACAAACCATACGCTGCCGACGAAAAAGGCTGGGCGCTATACTGGGGGACTGTGGGTCGGCAAGTTCCTGAAAACACATAGCTATCAGAAGATCACCACGGACGAGGCCGCTACGCTGATTGGCGAGTATGGCTCGCGGCTCTGCATGCTCGAAGGTTTTGTCGGACATGCGGAACAATGCAACGTACGGGTCCGACGCTATGGTGGCATCAACGTACCGTACGGAGAGGGCGCACCGTATCGGGAAGCCGCGGAGTGATCTGGGCGGGGGAAGATGCGATGACGTATCTTCCATTTTCCTTCCAGGAAAATTCTTGGGGGCCAGCCCCCAAACCCCCGGCATATTTTTGAAAAGAAGAAGATCAGGATGCGGTCTGATATTGAAGCAGCCAAAGCGCTGTTGACGCCATTTTTCGATGCGCTTCAACACGGTGCCGTCTCAGACGGACATGCCGCGTTGAAGAAGGTCGCGGACGACGCGCAGTTCCGGATGTGCCATCCGTTTGGTGATCTCGACGGTGCCTCGGCTTATGTTGATGCCGTCTTGAATCGTTTGGAGCATGCGTGCCTCGATCTTGAGCGGATTGAATATATCCGCATCGCAGGCGTGGATCATGATGGCGCGATCTGGGTTGGCTCTGGCGGGCAGTATCAGGGCCGGTTTGACGCGCCGTGGTTAGGCATTCCAGTGGCCGGTCGTTTCGCTTCCATGCGGTTTCACGAATTCTACCGGATCGAAGACGGGCGCGTCGCCGAAATGCAGGCGATCTGGGACATTCCCGAACTGATGATGCAGGCAGGTGTCTGGCCGATGGCCCCGCAATTGGGGCGATTTCGACCCGCACCTGCGCCGATGAGCAATGACGGTCTTGGCCCGCATGACCCGGCCCAGTCGGAGGCGTCAAAAACCCATGTGATCGACATGCTGACGGCCATGGTGCGTCACCCGTCGCAGGGTGGACCGGAGGTGATGGAGCTTGATCGGTACTGGCACCCGAGTTTCATGTGGTACGGCCCGTGCGGGATTGGTACCGCGCGGGGTGCCGAAGAGTTTCGGCGGTTCCATCAAATACCGTTCCTCAACGCCATGCCCGACCGAGGGCAGCACGAGGATCGGATCACACACCATTTTATGGGCGAGGGTGACTATGTCGGTGTAACCGGCTGGCCAAATATGTGCCAAACGATCTCGGCGCCGGGTTGGCTCGGGTTGCCCCCTTTGAACAAGCAAATCACGCTCCGCAGCCTTGATTTCTGGCGCATCGAAGACGGAAAAATCCGCGAAAACTGGGTCCTCGTTGACCTGCTGGATATGTACGCTCAGATTGGCGTCGATGTGTTTGCGCGGATGAGGGAAGTGGCATGGAGCAAAGGCTACCGCTGACCGGATATTGCAGGCGGCCCGTTTGAGACGTCCGCAAAGCATGTGGAGCCTTGAAACGCTGGGCCGCGTACGGTTGAGCAAGCATTTCTACATGCGCGAATTCCTCTATTCCGAGATTGGCAATTTCCACAGGGTTCAGAATATTCCGGACGACCCTGATCTCGCCATCGCGCGGGGGCGGGCGTTTTGTGAGACGCTGCTTGATCCGTTACAGGAAACCTTTGGCCGGATCGCGGTGCGGTCCGGGTTTCGCTCGGCTGAGCTCAATCGGTTTGGCAATGAGAATCGGCTAAATTGCGCCCGCAACGATTACCCTCTGGAATGCCATATCTGGGACCTGCCGGACGTCGAGGTCGCGGGTGCAAGCATCGTCATCCCGTGGTTCTCGGACCAATACGATCATGGTCGCGATTGGCGCGATCTGGCGTGGTGGCTTTACGACCATCTGCCGTTCGCAGAGGCTTGGTTTTTCCCAAAGCTTTGCGCATTCAACCTGTCATGGCGGCCTGATCCGCAGCGCAGGATTGACAGCTATATCGCGCCGCGTGGCACATTGATCCGGGGTGGGCAGTCTCCAAGAGAAAGCGCGGCCCAGCGCGCGACGCGCTATGCGGATTTCCCGCCGTTTCGCGGTATTGCCTATCCAGACTGACAAGACACTGGACAGTCCGACGCGGCAGGAGTAGCGTGAATTTTGCACACCTATGCAACGCGCCGGAGACCATCCCATGACATTGCCCCAAACGCCTTCGTTCCGATTGGATGGCAAACGGGCGTTGGTCACGGGCGGGTCTCGCGGCATTGGGCTTGGCTGTGCAACGGCGCTGGCGGAAGCAGGCGCAACTGTGCTGATCGCAGCGCGTGGCATATCACAAGTTGAGGGTGCCGTGCAGCAACTCCGCGATGCAGGATACACCGCAGAAGGTGTGACGCTCGATGTCACCGACATCAACGCCGTCCGTACGGTTTTCGAATCCAACGGCACGATCGACATTTTGGTCAATTCCGCGGGTCTCGCCCGTCACAGCCCGGCGCTTGAAACAACTGCAGAAGACTTTGACGCCGTGACCGGGATCAATATCAAAGCGGCCTATTTTCTGGCGCAGGCGGCAGCCCGGCAGATGGTTGGACGGGGCGGGTCAATCATTCAGATCAGCAGTCAGATGGGCCATGTCGGCGGCATCGACCGGGCCGTTTATTGCGGGACAAAACACGCGGTAGAAGGCATGACCAAATCCATGGCTATTGAGTGGGGGCCGGAGGATATTCGTGTCAACACCATCTGCCCGACCTTTATCCTGACCGAGCTGACGAAACCGACATTCGACGACCCGGAGAAACGCGCCTGGATCGACAGCAAGATCAAACTGCCCCGCGTTGGACAGGTCGAGGACATCATGGGGGCATGCCTGTTCCTGGCCTCTGACGCCAGCGCGCTGGTGACCGGCACCTCGATCCTTGTTGATGGCGGCTGGACTGCGGGATGAACAAGCGCGTCACCTCCTTTGACGTGGCGGCGCTTGCCGGGGTCAGCCAATCGGCTGTCAGCCGGGTGTTTTCGGGCGCATCGGCCAGCAAAGATACAGCGCAGAAAGTGCGTGAGGCGGCGGCGAAGCTAGGCTACCGGCCCAACGTCCTGGCGCGATCGCTTATCACCGGGCGCAGCCGGATCATTGGCATGGTTGTGGCCTATCTTGGCAATCCGTTTTACCCCGATGCGCTGGAGCGGTTCAGCCGCGCGTTGCAGGATGAGGGGTATCATACACTGGTATTCACCCTGCCCGAGGGCGCTGGCGACACCGATACCGACCGCATCGTGCAACAGATGCTGGATCAGCAGGTCGATGGCATGATCCTTGCCAGCGTCGGTTTGGGTGACGCTTTGGCCCAAAGATTCGAAGCTGCGGGCATTCCGGTTGTTCTTTTCAATCGCGGCCAGACAGGGAGCAAGCTGGCTCAGGTCACGTCTGCCAACCGTGATGGCGCACGGAAAGTCGCCGAATTCCTTGTGTCCGGCGGACATCAACGGATTGGCCACATCAGCGGGTGGCAAGGGTCGTCCACCGGGCGCGACCGTACCGAGGGGTTCCTAAACGGGCTGACCGCTCTGGGCGCGCAACCGATAGCTGTTGAAGACGGGCGATACGATCATGCGCAGGCCATCGCGGCGTCAGACCGTTTGGCGGATGCGGAGGCCGACGCCATCTTTGTGGGCAACGATCACATGGCGTTTGCGGTAATGGATCACCTGCGGTTTGCCCGAGGTTTGTCCGTCCCCGAGGACGTTTCCATCGTCGGATATGACGACGTGCCTATGGCATCTTACGCAGGTTACGACCTGACCACGGTGCGGCAACCGGTGGGACGCATGGTCAATGCAACCGTCAAAGCGCTTATACATCAAATTGAAGACAAATCAGCCGAAACCACGGCGACAGAAATCGACGGGCCGTTGATCCTTCGTGGATCGGCCCGCTTACCGAAAGGCCTGACATGAGGGGTTTTGACAACCGTTTCAAAGACTTCCCGGACTACATTCTTGGGATCACCCAGGAGATCTGGGAAGATCGCGGTCTGGGTGCGCGGATGAAAGAGTATTACCACCCCGAGGTCATCGTGCGGATGCCGGGGGGCATCTCTTTTGGCGAACCCGGCGCTACGGCGGCGACCATGTCCACACTGGTGGAGTTTCCCGACCGCGTTTTGCTGGGCGAGGACGTGATCTGGTCGGGCACGCCCGAGGTTGGCATGCTCTCGTCGCACAGGATTATCTCCACCGCGACCCATAAAGGGGACGGGGCTTTCGGTCCGGCGACGGGGCGCAAGATCACTTACCGCGCGATTGCCGATTGTTATGCCAAGAACAACATGATCTCGGACGAATGGCTGATCCGCGATAATAGCGGCGTGATCACGCAGCTTGGCTTTGACGTGAAAGAATGGGCGCGCGAACGCCTGATCGGGCTCGACCCGGAAACGCAACCATTCCGTCCGGCGGTCGATACGCAAGGCCCCTACACGGGGCGCGGCAATGACAACCAGTGGGGCGAAGCATTTGGCAACCTTCTGACACGCATGATGAGCGCCGAATTTTCGGTCATCCCCGATCAATACGACCGCGCCGTGCATGCTGAATACCCCGGTGCGCAGACTGTGCACGGCACCGCTGGCGTCGATGCCTTTTGGCTCGGCTTGCGGGCTGCGTTCCCATCGGCCACATTCGAAATACACCACAAGATCGGTATGGAAGAGGCCAACATGCCGCCACGGGCCGCCATCCGTTGGTCATTGACCGGCAAGCATGATGGCTGGGGCGCGTTTGGCGCGCCAACTGGCGCCGACGTGCATGTTATGGGCATCTCCCACGCTGAATTCGGCCCACGCGGGCTGCGCCGCGAATGGACGCTTTACGACGAAGCCGCGATCTGGATGCAGATCCTGCAACACACGGGATAGTTTGTGATCCGCGCTGTCAAACCCAAT
>CAZCOX010000102.1:0-11064 GCA_964500115.1 uncultured Rhodobacterales bacterium | reverse complement strand
GGGTTGAGGCCCGCCACGGCAAGCCGTGGGTCTGCAATGCCGAACTGGTCGCGCAAAGCGGAATGGGTGATGCGGATGCGGGTTTCCAGCAGGTCTTCAGTCAGTGCGCCGGGAACGTCGCAAAGCGGGATGTGGATGGTCACGGGGACCACGCGCAATTCGGGGCTGGCCAGCATCATGACCGCGTCCGGCGTGTCGCACAGATGGGCCAGAAACTCGGTATGGCCGGGAAAGGCAAATCCCGCGCCCTCCTGAAGCGCCTGCTTGTGGATCGGCAGTGTGCAGATGCCGCCCGCCTTGCCGCTCGTCGCAAGCGCCACCGCCCGTTCGATGCAGGTCACGACGCCTTTGGCCTGTGCCGGGTGGGATTTGCCTGGGATGCGGGGGCCGTCGAAGGCTTGCACAAGAACAGGAAGCGCGGTCTTTGATGGATCAACTTCGTCCGGTGCGGACACTTCGACCCAGTCCGTGCCGTCCGGCAGGTGTCGGGGATCACCAATCAGGAAAAACGGTACGTCACCGCGCAGGTCGTCCCATGCGGCAACGGCCAATTCTGGGCCGATGCCCGCCGGCTCCCCTGTGGTCAGGGCAATGGCGGGGGTGCTCATGGTGTGACGATACGTGCGTCCGCGCGTAGCTGCGAGAGATAGCTTTCCGCCAGTGAGGCCAGACGCTGATTGCGCAGGCCAAGCGCGAACTGATCCCGATCGAAATCATCATTGATCTCGGTTGTGCGGCCGCACAGCATCAGGAACATCAGGTTTTGACCGTTGGCGCGGGTCAATGCGGTCGAGACTTCGCCGGGGTCAAGTTTGGACAGTTCAAATGCAATGTCGGTCGGGATTTCCGATGGCGGCAGTGCCTGGCGGTCCAACACCTCGGGCGGCTGGCCCTTGGCGACGCCATAGAGGTCATCGCAGCGGTCGACCTTTTGCGCGAGAACGCGGGCCTGCGCCAGGGTCGCATCGCTGCGCCCCCCGGGCATGTAATAGGCGGCGTATTCGATGGCGGCGTAGGTCGGCGCGGTGAAGCCTGTTTCCTCAATATCGCGCAACTGGAAAAGCGCGACCGCGTTGGGCAGCGGAATGGGTGCCGAAACCTCACCCGGCGCCAGGCCCAGCACGATGGAGCGCAGCGTTGGCGGCAGGTCTTCGAGGTTCTGCCAGGGCAGGCGTCCGCCATTGCGGCGGGTGGCCGTGGCGGAATAGCGGCGCGCCTCGGCTGAGAAGGCAGCTTCTGACGTGATCTGGCTGATCCGTTGGGCGCGTTCGTTTACTGCCTCTGCCTGTCGCGGCGGGGCGGGCATGATGAGTTCGGACAACAGAACCCGAACCGACGAACCGCCCGACGCGCCAAGGGCGCGGTCAATCTCGGCTTCAGACAGGTTGACGCGACCGGCAAAGCGTTCCTGCACCAGCAAGCGCCAGCTGAGACCCGCGCGCACAAAGTCGCGAAAGGTTTGTTCCGCAACGCCGTTGGCTTCCAGTGCTTGTGTGAACTCCTCGCGGGTGAGGTTGGCGCGGCTGGCAAACTCGGTCATGCCGTCCAGCACCTCTTCGGGTGTTGGATTGACGCCCGCAATGCGCGCGGCCTGCATGCGCAGCCGGTCGTCGATCAATTGCTCGCGGGCGAGTTCCTGAATGTTGCCCGGTGCGCGCAAGAGCGTCATCATGCGGATGCGTTGTTCCAATTCGTAGGCGGTGACAACGCTGTCATTGACCTTCACAACCGGCGCAAACATGTTTTGCGCCGCCACCGGGGCCACACCAAAGGTTAGCGCGACGCCAACGGTCAATGCTCTTAACGTGCTCAATAGCTGCATGAACGGCGGTACTCCTTGCCGCTGCCGCCTGTGCTGAACCCTGTCAGCGCAACGGTCAGGCCAAAATCTGTCGATGGTTCCAAGTTAGTAGAAGAGGCAAAGCGGCGCGAGACCGAAAAGTCGACCGCGACGCATTCATTGCGGTATTCTGCTCCCACGGCTGCCCTCAAAAACTGCCCCTCGGCGATGTCATAGCGCATATTGGTCGTGGCGGTCCAATGGCTGTCGACATTGTAGCGGCCATTGAGTGTCCATTGTGACTGCGCGTCTTCGCGGTCCTCATCGGGATCGGTGGTCAGAAGGATATAGGACGCGCCCAGAGAATAACGGTCTTGGGTGACGTTGGCGCGCATTTCGGCCTTGGTAAACCGGGTCATGTCGCTGTCGTAAAGGCCGCGTGCCAAAAGCTGGATACCGGTCTGATGCGCGAATTGCCCCGCGATCAGCCAATCAGAGGCCGTGCTGTCAAGGCCGGAGGAGCGCGTGAAGTCCTCGTCCAGATCGGCGCGCCAGACGCGACCGATAGAGAGCGCCGCGCGCCAACCGCCGGGGTCATCGCGCATCCAGCGCAGCCCCGCCGCGCCAATCAACCCGCGTTCGCGGCGGTCGGCGGTGGGGTAGCGCGACAGCGACAGCAGATTGCCTTCGTCAAATTCTACGCGGGTGCTTTCGTCATTGGGCACGTCGAGCCGCTCACCGCCGACATACCCGAGCTGTGCAATCGGTTCGAGCAGAACGCGTGCGCCATTGGCGGTGGTTTTCACCAGCGGCCAGCGTAATTCGAGCGATGCGGCAGGAGTGACCTGTGTATAGTCACCCTCTGCGGTGGCATCCTGCCGGATGTCGAAGTGATCGACCGAGACCTGTGCCAATGCACCTGCGCGCAAGCCACCCGCCAACGTCCAACGCTTGCGCCAGTTGAGGTCAAGATTGGCGCGGGCCACGTCGCGGCCATCGACAATGCTGTCGGCATCTGTTCCGTCGAAATCGTCGTCGGAATACCGGTAGTGCCCGTGCAATTCGAAATCGGCGCGAACCTCGCCGCCCAGTTGCTTTGGAAAATACCGCCCGCTGTAGCGCAGGTCACCGATGATCGTTGGTTGGGTCGCGTTGTTTTCGCCGTCGGTCAGGCTTTCGTAGTGAATGAGCCCGGTTGAGAAGAAGCTGTTGCGTTTGGTGCGCGACAGGGTCAGCGCGCTGTCGAGCCGGTCTTTGGCGAAGGTGTTGTAATCGTTGAGATAGGAGTCATCGGTGACAGCCTCGACATCGAACGACAGGCGGAAGTCGCGGGGCAGATTGAACGCACCCTCGGCAAAGAGCAGTCCGCGCGTGCTGCCTTTTTCGAGCGTGTCGCGGCTGATCGCGCTGTTCACCTTGATATCGCCATTGCGGAAAGCCTGCCTGTAACGGAACTCCAGCGTTTTGGTGATGGGTGAGATGTAGGGCGTCAGTGTCAGGTCGGCGTGATCCCCGAGCGGGATGAAGTAAGGAAATTTGATTCCAAAGCCGAGCAGGGTGGAGCTGCGCAATTCGGGGATCAGAAAGCCCCGCGCGCGGTCCAGTGTCGGATCCGGCAGGCGCAGTTTTGGGATGTAGAAGACCGGTACGCCAAGGATGCGCAGCTGTGCGTCATCGAAGTAAATCTGCTTTTCGTCGGCGTCATGCACGACCCGGCTTGCGCGGATGGCCCAAAGCGGCGGGCGGTCGCTGCCGCAAACCTGGCAGGAGGTGGCGGCAACCTGGCTCATCGCTGTGTATCGCCCATCGACGCGGGCGGCGCGGGCGGATGCGATTTGCAGTTGTTCGTCGAGCACAAAGCGCGCGCTTTCCAACAGGCCGTTCTGCAACCCCTGATCGAGTTCGGCTTGTGTCGCTGTCAGGAAGTCACCGTTCGGTTGCGTGATCCGAATGGGGCCTTGAATGGTCAGCTTATCATTCGCCCGGTCGTAAATGACGGAATTTGCCGTCAGACGTGTGCCTTCGAATAGCGCTTCGACATTGCCGGTAGCGGTCAGCCTTTCGCCCCCAGCCTCAACCTGCACGTTGTCTGCCAGCAGAACCGCGTTTTGCGCCAGAGCCGCGAGGGGCGCCAATGAGAGCGCCAGCGTTGTCGCGCATGCAGCCAGCCATCGGCGCATCAGCCATCCTCCCTATGGAGGATCATGCCGAGCGCCAGAAGGACGGAGGCGAGCGGTGGCACCCAAGCCGCCGCAAGCGCGTTCAGTTGCCCGTTTTCCCCCAGAATTTGCGCGAAGTTCCGCACGTAATACAATGAAAATCCAAGGAGAACCGCAGACAGGACGGCGACGCCGGTGCCCCCCATCCGGCTGTGCCGCATGGTAAAGGCAGCACCGATCAAAAGCATCGACAACAGGAACACCGGTCGCGCCATTTCCATCTGCAACCAGACCTCGTGGCGGCGGGCCGAAAAGCCGGCATCTTCGAGATCGGTGATGAAGCCGCGCAACTCCCAGACGGAAATGGCAGAGGGGCGGCCGAACCGGTCCTTGATGTTGTCTTCTGTCAGGGTTGAGGACACCCGCAATTCATCATGCAGGGCTGCATTGGTTTCGGGGTTTATGCCCGCGATCAGCGGCCAGGCTTTTGCATTGCGTAGCACCCATTCGCCGGGCTGCAGCATCGCCTCATCCGCCTGAATACGCCGGATTGGCCCACCGCCCTCGGCATAGGCCACGAACATCACGTCATAGAGTACGGTGCCATTTGGATTGGCGCGTGCCGCGCGGATGACGGTTTGTCCGCGCGGGTCAGACTGGCGCAGCCAGAGACCTTCGGCACCAACGGAAAGCGCGGAGGTACCGCCGTTGCGGTAGGTCTCCCGCAGGTCGGCATAGGCTTTGGAAGTGGCCGCGACGATGGGGTTGCCCATGGTCACCGCCAGCGCACCGATCAGTAACGCCACGACCGACGGGCCGACCAAAGCGGCAAGGCCAGAACGACCTGCGGCGCGGGCCACCACCAGTTCGGACGAGCGTGCGAGGCCCACAAAAAGCGCGATGGAGGACAGGATCATCACCAAGGGCAGGATCTGGTACATCCCATCTGGCGTGTTGAGCAGCGTGAGGCGCATCACCTCGCCAAAGCTGACCGAACTGTCGAGGCGGCGGATTTGTTCGACCAGATCAAGCAACACCTGGAACAGAAAGAACACGCCGAAAATGGCCAGAAACGTCCACAAGAACCGGCGCGCGAAGTAGACATGCAGGGTCATGCCGCACCCTCCGTCAGGCGTTTGCGCACCGGGCGAAATGGGCGGGCCGCGATATGCAGAACCAGCCCGGCGATCATCAGTCCGACAACCGATGGCAAGTAGACCAACGGCCACGCCGCCGCGATATCGCGGGTGGGGTCGGTGACTGCGCTTTCGACGAGTTTGACCACGACCAGCAAAAAGATCGCGACGACGATCTGCCTGCCAACACCAAACCGGCTGAAGCTGCCGGTCAGAAGCGTCGCAAAGCCGATCATCGCGGCCACAACGCCCAGCAAGGCTTGCTGAAACCGGCCATGAAGCTCTTCATTGATGCGCGCGCGGTCCACGCGGGTCAGTTTGGCCATTTCATCTGGCCGGGTGATCATATCCCACGTTGCCAGATGGCGGGGCCGCAGGTTTGCGTTTTCATTCTGGGCGATCAGGTTGCTGATGTCGTAAGTGAAGTTTTCGAACAAAGTGGTTGACAGCGCGTTGGTGTTGTCGCGCAGGGTTTGCGCGAGGCCCTGGATCATGACAAGGCGCGGGCCCTCGTCGCTTTGCACGACATATGCGCGTTCTGCCGTATACGTGACCTCTCGGTCGTCCTGCCGCCTGTCTGACATAAAGACATCGCGCAATTCGCCTTCCGGCGTAATCTCGCGAATAAAGAACGTCACGCCGGGGCCAGGGTGCAGAAACGCGCCCTCGCGCAATAGCCGCGCGCTGACGGAGCCCGAGATTTCCACCTCGCGTTCTTTGAGTTGGAGGATAGAAGCGGGCACAAGAAAATGCGTGAGGATCGACATCATCAGCGCCACAATCAGGCCGAACACGAAAACCGGGCGCGCCAGCCGCCATGGGCTGTATCCTGTGGCCTGCACAACGGTAAGCTCGCTGTCACCCATCAGGCGGTTTGTGACGTAAACTGCGGCTGCAAAACTCGCCACTGGCAGCACGAGCGCGATCACGCTGGGCAGGCTGAGGGCAGAAAACTCAAGAAAGACCAACGCGGAATGGCCATCGGCGATCAGACGATCAAAAAGGATCACCGCGCGGTTCACCCAGTAGACCGCGACCAGCACCAACGCAAAGAACCCAAAAAGGACCATGAGTTGCGACAGCATATATCTGTCGAATCTTGGCAAATCGGACCCCTTCACACGACATAGAGTGGAATAGTTATCCACACACCCTAGGGTTTGGGGCAAAAGCAGGCTCTGGTCAACAGCAGCCTCCAGCGCTACCCCTATATCAAACCCCATAGATGGAGCAGAACATGGCGGAACTTCGCGCACTTTCCTTTGCAGCGGTTGATCTGGACGCGCTGGCCACCGCGCAGGGCCGGATTTCGGTGTTTGTGACGCCGGATCTGAAACTCAGCGCCGGGGCGCGGCGATTGAACCGTCTGAGCAAAGGTGCGCTGGCCCGGGCAACGGCATCCGAAGCATGGGATGATCTGGCCGAGGGCAAGATTCTGTCGCTGGGATATCCTGCGGGCTTGGAGGTTGAGGCCGTAGATATCGTGAAACTCTCGCGTCGCCCGTCCGCGTCATTGGCGCGATCTGCCGGGGCCGCACTGGCACGGGTTTCAGGCGCGTCGGAGATGACGGTTCTGGCGGAGGGCACAAAGAAAATCGAAGAGATCGCTTTGGGTCTCGCGCTGCGCGGCTACGGCTTTGATGATCACAAATCCAAGAAATCCGATGCGCTTGGGGCGGCCACGATCATGTGCTCTAACCCCGAAGAGGCGCAAGGCGCTGCCGATCCGCGGATCGCAGTGGCCGAAGGCGTGCACCTGACCCGCGATCTGGTGAATGAGCCGGCCAACGTTTTGACCACCACGGAATTCGCCAAGCGCCTGGAAGCACTGCGCGATTTGGGTGTTGAGGTTGAGGTGCTGGAAGAAAAGGCGCTTGAGAAACTTGGCATGCGCGCATTGCTCTGCGTTGGGCAGGGGTCGACCAGCCCGTCGAAGGTGGTTGTCATGCGCTGGAAAGGCGGCGCGAAAGGTGATGCACCCTTGGCGTTGATCGGCAAAGGTGTGGTCTTTGATACCGGGGGCATATCGCTTAAGCCCGCAGCGGGCATGGAAAACATGACCATGGACATGGGTGGTGCGGGCGTTGTTGCAGGCGTCATGCATGCTGTGGCGAAACGAAACGCCAAATCCAATGTGGTGGGGCTGGTGGGTCTGGTCGAGAACATGCCGTCGGGCAATGCGGTGCGGCCCGGCGATGTGGTGACGTCAATGAAGGGCGACACAATCGAGGTAATCAACACCGATGCCGAGGGGCGTCTGGTGCTGTGTGATGTCATGTGGCACGCGCAGGAAACCGAAAAACCGGCGGCGATGATTGACCTCGCGACCCTGACGGGCGCGTGTATCATTGCGCTGGGCCATGAGAATGCGGCGGTTTATTCCAATGATGAGCCTTTGGCGGGCGCGTTTCTGAAAGCGGCAGAAACCGAGGAAGAGGGCGCTTGGCGTATGCCGTTGGGTCAGGCCTACGACGACATGCTGAAATCCCCGATTGCAGATATGAAGAACATTGGCGGGCGCCCTGCCGGGTCTGTCACAGCCGCGCAATTTCTTCAGCGTTTCGTAAAAGAGGGTATGCCCTGGATTCACCTTGATATTGCCGGGGTGGCCCACGTGGGGCGTGACCTTGAGTTGTCACCGAAAGGGGCGACCGGATGGGGCGTTCGGGCGCTGGACCGGCTGATCTCGGACCGGTTCGAAACCAAGGACTGATCCATGGGGGCCGTGTATTTTTACCACCTGACGCGCAAGCCGCTGGAGGCGACGCTGCCGATGCTTTTGGAAAAAGCGCGGGGTGCGGGGTGGCGCGTCGTGGTGCGCGGGACGGATGCGGCACGCATGGATTGGCTGGATCAGAAGCTGTGGCTGGGCCCTGAAGAGGGGTTTTTGCCGCATGGTTTGGCCGGTGGTCCGCATGACGCGGATCAACCCATTCTGCTGACAGTGGATGCCGGGGCCGCAAACAATGCAGAATGCCTCATGACCATTGATGGCGCTGAGATTGCGGAGGAAGAGGTTTCTGGCGCCCAACGGGTTTGCGTGCTTTTCGATGGGAATGATCCGGCGGCAGTTGAAACCGCACGTGGACAATGGCGGGTGCTGACGGGTGCGGGTATTTCGGCGCAATATTGGTCGGAAGAATCTGGTCGTTGGGAAAAGAAAGCGGAAGCCTGATTTCGGGCGTCCAAGCCATTTCGAAATGGCTTGGACCAACGATTTTCGAAAATCGTTGCCCCATTGCTGGCGACATCGCTTTGTCCTAGCCTGCCCCAACATTTGGGAGGATAACAGGCCATGAGCAAAAGCTTTGACATGATCGTCATCGGTGCCGGCCCCGGCGGTTACGTGGCGGCCATTCGCGGTGCGCAGCTGGGCCTGAACGTTGCCATTGTCGAGCGCGAACACCTCGGCGGCATCTGCCTGAACTGGGGCTGCATCCCGACGAAAGCGATGCTGCGAACGTCTGAAGTGTACCACTTGATGCACCGTGCCAAGGAATTTGGCTTGAAGGCGGATGGGATCGGTTATGATCTTGGCGCTGTGGTGAAACGTTCGCGGGCGATTGCGAAGCAGTTGAACTCTGGCGTCGGTCATTTGCTCAAAAAGAACAAGGTGACCGTATTTATGGGCGAGGCGACCGTGCCAGCCAAAGGCAAGGTGTCTGTCAAGACGGAGAAGGGTCTGGAAGAGCTGAGTTCTGCCAACATCGTTTTGGCCACGGGCGCGCGGGCGCGGGAATTGCCGGGGCTTGAGGCGGATGGTGACCTCGTCTGGACCTACAAACATGCGCTGACGCCGTCGCGGATGCCAAAGAAGCTCTTGGTGATCGGCTCCGGCGCGATTGGCATTGAATTTGCCAGCTTTTACAACACGCTCGGTGTTGAGACGACTGTCGTGGAAGTGATGGATCGTATTCTGCCTGTTGAGGATTCGGAAATCAGCAATTTCGCCAAGAAACAGTTCGAGAAACAGGGCATGACAATCCGCGAAAAAGCGATGGTCAAGCAGTTGGATCGCGGCGAAGGCCCGGTAACGGCGCATATCGAACAGGGTGGCAAGGTCAGCAAAGAAGACTTCGACACGGTGATCTCGGCCGTCGGAATTGTCGGCAATACCGAGGGGCTGGGTTTGGGGGCGCTCGGAGTCAAAGTGGACCGCACCCACGTTGTGACCGATCCGATGTGCCGCACGGGCGTTGACGGGATATATGCCATTGGCGACCTTGCCGGTGCGCCTTGGCTTGCGCATAAGGCCAGCCATGAGGGCGTTATGGTTGCGGAACTGATCGCAGGTGGGCACCCGCATGCTGTAGAGCCCGACAGCATAGCCGGGTGCACTTACTGCCAGCCGCAGGTGGCGAGTGTCGGCCTGACCGAAGCGCAGGCGAAAGAGAAGGGTCACGATATCAAGGTCGGTCGCTTCCCGTTTATCGGCAATGGCAAAGCGATTGCATTGGGTGAGCCAGAAGGGATGATTAAGACCATTTTTGACGCAAAGACTGGTGCGCTGCTTGGGGCGCATATGGTTGGGGCCGAGGTGACGGAACTGATCCAGGGTTATGTGGTTGGGCGACAGTTGGAAACGACCGAAGAGGATCTGATGCAGACGGTCTTTCCACACCCAACTCTGTCAGAGATGATGCATGAGAGCGTCTTGGATGCCTGGGGGCGGGCGATCCATTATTGATTTGTTAACATCTTTTTCCTTCGCAGATGTTTACGTAGAATTTACTGGGCGGCGCGCAGAATCTTCGTACGAAGATTCTGGGGCGTCTCCAGAAAATTCTTGTGTGTGGTCACACATGCTGGCCCCCGTTGACCTCGATCTCAGTGCCTGAAACGTAGGCACTTTGGTTGGAGCAGAGAAAATAAATCACATCCGCGACCTCTGACGGCTGACCCAGCCGGCGCATAGGCAAACCCTCGACAATCTTGTCCGTGCCTTCGCTGAGGATACTGGTCTCAACCTCACCTGGTGCAATCGCGTTCACCCGAACGCCCAAAGGTCCGAAATCATGCGCCATTTCCCGTGTGAGCGCGGCCAGCGCGGCTTTCGATGTGGCATAAGCGGCCCCGGCAAACGGATGTACCCGAGACCCCGCGATAGAGGTTACATTCACAATGGCGCCCTGTGCCTTTGCGAGCTCTTCTTTGAGGCCCCGGCCCAACACAACCGATGCAAAGAAATTGACGTGAAACACCTTGCCCCAATCCCGCAGATCGGTGTCGAGCGTGCTGAGCCGCGCGCCATTTTCACCTTTGGGTGAAATGCCGGCATTGTTCACCAACGCATCCAGCCGCCCGCCGTCGAGTCGTTCTTTCACGGTCGCAACTGCCTGCATGGTTTGCTGCGGGTCGCTTAGGTCAACTTGGATATGATTTCGCTCGCCCCCGGGCCACGGGCAGTTGGGGGAAAAGGCCTGGCGCGAACACGACATCACCCGCCACCCTTCGGCGGCAAATTTCTTGACTGTGGCGTGCCCGATGCCGCGGCTTGCGCCTGTGAGAAGGAGAGTTCTGGGTGTTAGGTCCGTCATGGCATCGCTCCGCGGTTCAGGTCACCTTACGATATGGTCTGACATGGCGCGAGGTGGAACTGCGGCTATCCTCGAGCCATAGAGCGCCGCCCGGAAAACCTGATCCAATTCTGCTTACATGGGCTGGAGGTCAGCGGTGGGTGCAGGGATTGGTCGCGATCTGGTTGATCGTCGTTAATCGCTGTGCCTGCCGATGCGCCAGCCCATGCAAGCCCTCCGGGACGGGCCATTTTCACCCCTGTCGCAGCGCCGCCTTTCCGTCAGATAGCCCCGCTATCCTCCGGAATTGCGGCTTGGTCAGGTGCGAAAATGGCCGCGTCAGAATGGGTCAGGTTTTCCGGGCGGCGCTCTAAAGAACGCGGCGACTTTAGGATGCAACCAAGCCCAGAGCTTGGGCGCGCCGTTGTTGATCTTGGGTCCAATCCGGCTTTCGAACATCTCTTGCGTGACGT
>CAZCOX010000101.1:2758-11244 GCA_964500115.1 uncultured Rhodobacterales bacterium | reverse complement strand
CAGGGTCTGGCTTTGCGTGAAGGGTTCTAGCTGCACGTCGACTCCGTGAAAAATAGCTAAGAATTTTCATACGATGAGTCGCTGAAAATTCCAAAGCAATTTTCACGCGTCACCACAAAACCACCTGCGCACTTGCCTGAATCGCTGGTGCCCCTTACGCTGCCTGAATTTATTGAAGAATGCTTTTTTGAATTTAGGAGGCTCTATTATGGGTACAGAACCATTTTCCTACATGCCGGCTGAGCCGTTTTCGTTCCTCAGCATGCCTGCCCCTGCCGTGTGTTCTTTCGAACGTTTGCACGTATTCAGCTTCAAACGGTCAGAAACCACCAACGCCAACGGCACAGTTCCCGGCACACTGACGCTCGGCGACAGAAGCTGGCCCACGATTGAACGTGGCAACGGCTATACCTTTGTGCGCAAAGGCACGTACCGGCTCATGGTGGATTACAAAAACACCGACCGCAAAGGCGGGGTCAAAGTGAAATGCCTTCGTTTTAACCACGAAGGTATCCGGACCCATCTCGTCCATGATGCATTGAACGACAATGCCTTCACCCTCGCAGGCTGCATCGCACCGGGGCTTTCGACAACCGACACCGGCATCAAGGACTCCATCAAGGCGATGGACGAAATCTGGGATGCGATTGGCGGTTGGGAAGACGGCAAAGTGTGCTCGATTGTGGTCGATAACAACGTCGTGGGCGAGGAAACCGCCGCCAACTGGATCAACCGCCGCAAAGCCGCAGACAAGTGGTGATCAGGGCACTTTGTCAAACACGTCTTTGAGGATGCCTTCCAAAGCGTCAGCATCAGCCTGTGTAAACGCATCAGGCTGATCGCTGTCGATATCAAGCACACCGAGCAACCGGCCCCGGCCGTTTGAAACAGGGATCACCAGTTCAGACCGCGTTGAACTGGCGCACGCAATGTGCCCCGGAAACGCATCGACATCCGGGACCAACTGGGTCTGCCCAGTGCGGGCCGCTGCGCCGCACACGCCGCGCGAAAACGGAATAACAAGGCATCCATGACCTCCCTGATACGGCCCGATCTTTAATAGTTCTGGCCCAGTCACACGGTAAAATCCGGTCCAGTCAAAACGGTCGTCGCTATGATGAATTTCACAAGCCAAGGTTGCCATCAGGCTGACGACATCAGTCTCACCCTCGGTCAATGACGCAATGGTTTTGGACAGAGTTTTGTAGTCAGCCATTGTCACACGCGTTCAATCGCGATGGCGGTCCCTTCACCGCCCCCAATGCAAATCGCCGCCACGCCACGTTTCAGCCCGCGTTTTTCCAAAGCATTCAAAAGCGTCACGATAATCCTCGCACCTGACGCCCCGATGGGATGGCCCAACGCACAGGCCCCGCCATTCACATTCACCACGTCGCGCGACAATCCCATCTCGTGCATGAATGCCATAGGGACAACGGCAAACGCCTCATTCACTTCCCAAAGATCAACGTCTTCCTTTGACCAGCCAATTTTCGCCAGTAGCTTCTGGGCGGCAGGCACCGGCGCTGTCGTAAACAACCCCGGCGCTTGGGCGTGGCTGGCGTGCCCCACAATCCGTGCCCGCGCCTGATCACCTGCGGCCTCTGCCGTTGTCAGAACCAGCGCCGCCGCACCGTCGGAAATCGAAGAGCTGTTGGCCGGGGTCACCGTGCCATCCTTGCGAAACGCAGGTTTCAGATGGGGGATCTTGTCAGGCCGCGCATTGCCGGGTTGTTCGTCCTCAAGCACCTGAACCTCTCCCCTGCGGGTCTGCAAGGTGACCGGCGTGATCTCATCCGAAAATGCGCCCGAAGATTGCGCGTCCAACGCATTCGACAATGACCTTAGCGCATAATCGTCCTGCGCCTCTCGGGTAAACTGAAACGCCTCCGCGCAATCCTCTGCAAAAGTACCCATGAGGCGACCTTTGTCATAGGCATCTTCCAACCCATCAAGGAACATGTGATCGATCACCTGCCCATGCCCGATCCGCGCGCCGCCACGCATCTTGGGCAGCATGTAAGGCGCGTTGGTCATGCTCTCCATTCCGCCCGCAACAATCGTCGTCGCCTGCCCCAGGGAGAGCGCATCAAACGCCATCATCGCGGCCTTCATGCCCGAGCCACACATCTTGTTCAGGGTGGTCGCCGGAACCTCTTCACCCAAACCGGCCGCAAAGCCCGCCTGACGGGCAGGCGCCTGGCCCTGGCCCGCGGGCAGAACACAGCCCATCAACACCTCGTCGACCTGCGGCGTTCCGGATTGATCCAAGGCCGCACGGATCGCCGCGCCGCCCAGCTCTGCTGCCGTTGCACCTGACAACGCGCCTTGAAACCCGCCCATTGGCGTGCGCGCTGCTCCCGTAATGACAACATCGGCCATCATGTTCTCCTACAGTCCGAATTCTGGTCGTGCATACCGGATGGTAACGATTGGCGTCTAGGGTGCGCCAACCCCCAATGTTCGAGGTTTCATGGAACTCTCTGTCGATCCAGCCCCCGCCGCCACACTTATCCGTGTCAATGCCGCCCGGATTGACGCGCCAACCGCGCTGCAATTCAAAGAAGACATGCGTAATCTGACCAGTGAAGGGTCAGATCGGTACATTCTTGATCTGGCCCAGGTCGATTTCATCGATTCCAGCGGTCTGGGCGCGGTGGTCGCATCCATGAAACAACTGGGCCAGGGTCAATCGCTTGAACTCGCCGCCCTGCAACCCATCGTCGAAAAGGTATTTCGCCTGACCCGTATGGATACGATCTTTACCATTCATGACGATGCGGATGCGGCAGGTGGAAAACCCGCAACCTGACCCGCCCGCACAGCAAATCCTCGCGCTGTGCGTGCCGGCGCTGGATTGCATCACGCCCGACATCCTGACGTCAGTCAGCGATGCTTTACGGGCCAACGGGTTCGAAAGCGCTTGCGACGATGTTCAGATCGCCTTGGCAGAGGCACTGAACAATATTGTCGAACACGCCTATGCGGGTCAAACTAAGGGCGCGATGAACGTGGTTGTGAGCGCTTCAACCAAACATCTCGATTTTTGCCTGACGGATTGGGGTCAAGCTCTCCCGGGGGAGCAGTTGCCAGACGCCGACCTTCCCGATGCCTGCGACCTTGCCGAGGGTGGATATGGTTGGTTTTTGATCCAAACACTGATGACCCAGGTGCAATACGCCCGCACTGCGCATAGCAATCGATTGCACCTCCGGCTCTCTCTTTAAAAACGATGCAGAGACTCGTGCCGCCGCCCGAAAATCGCGATTGATCAACCGGAGCCCAAACAGCGATTCACGCAAATAATTTCAAGTTTTTCGACAATTTTTCACAGCTTTGAAGTAATCAGCGCGATCTGTGCCTCTCTGTTCACGCAATTAAGGCCCTTGTCCCACAATCGCCTCAATCGCTTCGAATTTTGACCGCGGTTCAGCGCCATACAGTACGGGTAGCTGCATATAGCTTCACCTCGGCGCCGTGCCATTAACAGCCCCCACCCAGTGTACGGCGTCGAGGTCACTACCTTCCCGAAAATTCAAACAGTTTGACCTCGGCCAATTCGCATTTACTTTGCGCGGCGGAGCGAGGGAGACATCTGTCATGCGTGATTTTCAACTGCCGGGCCGGTCAGCGGTCATGGCGACCCAAGGCATGTGCGCCACGTCGCACCCGTTGGCGGCTCAGGCCGCTGTCGATATTCTGAAACGCGGCGGCAATGCGATGGATGCCGCCATAGCGGGCGCCGTGATTCTTGGCCAGGCCGAACCTGCCATGACCGGCATCGGCGGCGATTGCTTTGCGCTCATTTCGCCTGCGGGCGGGGATGAGGTGATCGCCGTCAATGGTTCCGGCCGCGCGCCCAGGGCCGCCGACGCCGATGCCCTGCGCGCTGCAGGTCATGACACGATTCCTCTCTACAACCCTGAGGCTGTGACCATTCCGGGTGCGATCGACGCGTTTTGCACCATGTCCGAACGCTACGGCAAACTAGGGCTTGCCGACAGCCTTGCGCCCGCGATCCACTACATGGAAAATGGTGTGCCAGTCCCTGATCGCGTCGCCTGGGATTGGGAGAATAACGCGCATCTCTTACAAGGTGCCGCGCGCACCCATTTCCTGCAGAACGGAGCCGCCCCCAAACGCACGTCGCTCTTTGCCCTGCCAGGTCAAGCCGACGTGCTCAAACGCGTGGCCCGCGACGGCCGCGACGGGTTCTACTCAGGTGAAGTCGCGCAAGACATGCTGGACACCCTCAACGCGTTGGGCGGTGTACATAGCGATGAAGACTTTGCAGAAACCAAAGCCACCATCGGCGATCCGATTTCCGGCACATACAAGGGTCAGGAACTGCTGGAGCATCCGCCGAACGGTCAGGGTGCAACGGCCATTCTGCTCCTGAACATCCTTTCACAATTCGACCTCGCAGCGATGGACCCGTTCGGCGCGGAACGCGCCCATATTGAGGCCGAGGCGACCAAGCTCGCCTATGACACGCGCAACCGATTCCTGTCCGACCCGGACCACATGACGCGGCTCGATCACATGATGTCGATGGAAACAGCGCAAAACCTGGCCGCCTTGATCCACCGAAAGAAGGCCATGGACGGCCCCGCAGCGCTCAGCGAAGCAGTGCACAAAGATACGATCTATATCACCGTCGTGGACCGCGACCGTATGGTGGTGTCGCTGATCTATTCAATCTTCCACAGCTTTGGCTCCGGCATTGCCTCTGAAAAGTTCGGCATCCTTTTCCAGAACAGGGGCGGGGGCTTCACGCTGGAGAAAGGTCATCCCAACGAATACGGACCCGGCAAGCGTCCGATGCACACGATTATCCCGGCGATGCTGCGCAATCAGGGCCGCATCACGATGCCTTTCGGCGTCATGGGCGGTCAGTATCAATCGACGGGCCACGCCCGTGTTGTCACCAATATGACCGACTTCGGGCTTGATCCTCAAGCGGCGCTCGATGCGCCGCGCTGCTTCGCGGAAAAGGGCAAGCTCATGGTCGAACGTGGTTACAGTGATGACGTGCGTGCAGAGCTGACAGCCTTGGGTCACGAGGTGGAAACACCCGAGGTGGCCATCGGCGGGGCGCAGGCGATCCTGATCCACGAAAACGGCACGCTCGAAGGTGCGTCAGACCCGCGCAAAGACGGCTGCGCCATCGGCTACTGAGCGGGAAGCCGTTTCGAAACGGCTTGGCAAGGGTCTTCGAAGACCCTTGCGCCCCTAATAACTGTAGTCGCTGTAAATGCGGGTCAGGTCGCCCGCCCAATCACCCTCGTAGTGCTGCAATAGCTCATCTGCGAGGGTTTGCCCGCTCTCAACGCTTTCCTTCAGTGCATTAAGGAAGTGTGTCTCGTCCGGCACCAACCCACCTGCACCGGGGCGTGCCCGTGCCACAAGACCGGCCTCCGCGATCTTGAGGGTTTCTGCCGCCAGATCATGCATCCGGATTCCGTTGACTTCAGCCTGCAACCCGTCGACCGAGGCTGCAACCCGCAAAGCATCCCGCGTTTCGCCATCCCAGTCTTTGACCAAATCCCACGCCGCATCCAGCGCCGTCTGATCGTAGGTCAAACCCACCCAGAACGCCGGCAATGCGCAAAGCCGCCGCCAGGGCCCACCATCCGCGCCGCGCATTTCAATGAACTTCTTCACCCGCGCTTCTGGGAAGATCGTTGTCAGATGATCCGCCCAGTCGCTCAGTGTCGGCGTCTCACCTGGCAAGGCGGGCAATTCACCCTTCAAAAAGGCCCGAAACGATTGCCCAAGGGCGTTGTGATACACCCCATCGCGATAGACAAAATACATTGGCACATCGAGCGCGTATTGCACCCAGGCCTCAAACCCGAACCCGTCTTCGAACACGAAGGGCAGCATGCCCGTACGGTCATCATCCAGATGCCGCCACACCCGCGACCGCCAGCTTTTGTGACCGTTCGGCTGACCTTCAAAAAAGGGTGATGTCGCAAACAGTGCCGTCGCAACCGGCTGCAATGCCAAGGCGACGCGCATCTTCTGCACCATATCCGCCTCGGACGAGAAATCGAGGTTGACCTGAACCGTGCAAGTCCGCCGCATCATGGTGGTGCCGGACGTGCCGACCTTTTGCATATAGCCGTCCATGAGCTTGTAACGGCCCTTGGGCATCAGCGGCATTTGCTCATGGGTCCAGATCGGGGCGGCACCCAGACCGATGAACCCGACACCGATCTCATCCGCGATGCTTTTCACATCGCTCAGATGCTCATTCACCTCGTCACAGGTCTGGTGAATTGTCTCAAGCGGCGCACCCGACAGCTCAAGCTGCCCACCCGGCTCCAACGAGATATTCGCGCCATCTTTTTCCAAGCCGATCAGGTTGTCGCCTTCAAGAATGGGTGCCCAGCCATGGCGGTTCTTCAACCCGTTCAGCACAGCCAGGATCGACCGATCCCCTTCGTAAGGCAACGGGTTCAACGTGTCTTTGCAGTACCCGAACTTCTCGTGTTCCGTGCCAATGCGCCAATCGGCGCGCGGCTTGCAGCCATCTGCCAGGTACTGCGCCAGCTGGTCGTGATGCTCTATGGGTCCGCCGCCGGACTGGGGAATGGACATGGCCTGTCTCCGGGTCTCTTTGCGCGCAAGGCTTGGTCTGAAATCAAAGGGGTGTCAATGCAACCGGGCAATGCGATCCTGCACATCAGGTCGCCGCCACAGCACAACGGCCCGTGTGCCCGCCTGCTTTGAAACCGACGCCACACGCCCGGGGCTCAATCCGGGCAGGCTTGCAAAGGCATCAAAAAGCGCATCCGCCCCTTCTGCATTGACCGGCACCATCAACGCCGGGCCTGCATCACGCGCGATGGTCCAGATCGGCGGATGTTGTGTCGGGTCAAAGCTCAGCGCCGTGATCGCATCCAGATCCACCACACCGCCGTTGAGTGGGCCGAAATACCCGATCCGCCGTTCCACAATCTGCACCACACCCGGGCCGCCGCCACCCAGCCGGGATCGGCCTTTTTGCAATCCGGCAAACAGCAGCGCCGCCCCCAGCAGCGTGACAAGCAGACCAACCCAGGTCAGCAATCCGGGCCCTGTCCAGAAGCTCCAGTAGACGCCAAGTGCCAGCAATCCTGCGCCGATCAATGCCTCGCGCCACCGCAATATCGCTGCCCTCGCGCCGGGCCTGACGAAACTCACGACGCACATCTCGCGGTGGAAGCGTCTTCGAAGACGCTTCGATTTTCGGACGACCGAAAATGCGTCATCGCCAATCTCCAAGCCGGCTTTGCCAAAGGGTCAAGGCTGCAACCGCCGCCGTATCCGCCCGCAGAATGCGCGGGCCGAGGCTGATCGCATGGGCATGCTCTAGTCCGCGCAGCCGCGTCCTCTCTGCCTCGGAAAACCCGCCTTCCGGTCCGATCAGGATAGCCCAAGGTCCGTGCAAGTCAGGCAGTTGCCCGGTCTCCCCCGCCAAGGCCTCGTCGCAAAAGGCGATCTGGCGCGCAGAATCCCAATTGGCCAACACACGCTCCAGTTTCGCCAGCACTGCGACTTCAGGCACAAACACGCCACCACATTGCTCCGCCGCCTCTACTGCATGCGCCTGCAACCGATCCTGTCGGATGCGGTCAGAATTGGTAAACTCGGTCTGCACCGGGCAGATGCGCCGCACACCCATTTCAACGGCTTTCTCAACGATAAAATCGGTGCGCGCCTTTTTGATCGGTGCAAACAGCAACCACAGGTCTGGCGGCAAGGACTGCGCCCGCGACTGCTCGCGACATAGCAGAACGCCACCACGCTTGCCCGCTTCGGCCACCTCGGCCTGCCATTCCCCGTCACGCCCGTTGAACAGTGCAACGGCGTTGCCCACGCCCATCCGCATGACACCAAACAGGTAATGCGCCTGTTCCCGCGTCAGAGGGACAGGTTGTGCCGCACCAAGCGGCTGATCTACAAACAACCTGACTTTCGCACTCATGGAGCAACACATATGTCCGGCTCGCAAACAACACCAGACCAGAGCGGTCAGGTCGCCGACGCCGTCAAGGGCAATTGGGTTGACACATGGGCACCGGAATGGGCGCGCCCCTATCTGCGATTGTCCCGCGCGGATCGCCCGATTGGCACATGGCTGCTGTTTCTGCCCTGTGTCTGGGGCGTGTTGCTGGCCATGTTCCAGACCGGGCGTGCCGGCTGGTTTGACCTCTGGATCATTGTTGGCTGCAGCATCGGCGCGTTCCTGATGCGCGGCGCCGGGTGCACGTGGAATGACATCACGGATCGCGATTTTGACGGCTCGGTTGCGCGGACGGCGTCGCGCCCGATCCCGTCCGGCGCGGTGACGGTGAAACAGGCGCTCGTCTGGGCGGTGCTTCAGTCTCTGGCCGCGTTTCTGATTCTGATTACCTTCAACTGGAACGCCATTCTGCTTGGGCTGATCTCTCTGGTACCGGTCGCGATTTACCCCTTCGCCAAACGGTTCACATGGTGGC
>CAZCOX010000101.1:0-2658 GCA_964500115.1 uncultured Rhodobacterales bacterium | reverse complement strand
ATCTCTCTGGTACCGGTCGCGATTTACCCCTTCGCCAAACGGTTCACATGGTGGCCGCAGGTGTTTCTGGGCATCGCGTTTAATTGGGGTGCGCTGCTGGCCTGGACGGCGCATACCGGCAGCCTGCAATGGCCCGCGGTGGCGCTCTATCTCAGCGGGCTTGCTTGGACGCTGTTCTACGACACGATCTATGCGCATCAGGACAAAGAAGACGACGCGCTCATCGGCATCAAATCCACGGCCCGTTTGTTTGGCGATGACACACCGAAATACCTGGCTTGGTTCATGGTGATCACCGTGGCGTTGATGGGCTATGCCATCATCCTCAGCGCCCCAAGTGGAGAGTTCTTTGCCCTTGTCGTCGCCATCGGCGGGCCATGGGCCATGGGCTGGCATCTGATGTGGCAAATGCGGCAGCTCAAGATGGACGATCCCGACCATTTGGTCGAACTGTTTCGGTCGAATCGGAACGCGGGTCTCATTCCTGTGCTGTTTCTTGCCGTTGCCCTGATGGTATGATTGCACTCCCTCGCCCTGCGGCGTATCGCTAGGCGGATGTTAGCTGACCGGGAACGCTGATGCGCCTGTCTTCGTTTTTTATCTTGCTTGTGACCTTTGTGTTTGCGGCTGCTTTGAGCCTTGGGGCAGCATGGTTTTCGGCAGGTGTGATCGAGGAAAGCTCCGAAAACGCCGTGCGCACCGAACTGGATCGCGACGCGCTGACTTGGGCCGATGTCGACACCAACGGCCTTCAGGTTTTCCTATTCGGCACCGCGCCGACCGAAGCCGACCGGTTTCAGGCGCTCAGCGCGGCAGGTCGCGTCGTCGACACCGCCCGCGTGATTGACCAGATCAATATCGTCGATGCCGACGGCGTGGACCCGCCGCGCTTTTCCATCGAAATGCTGCGCAACGACAGCGGTGTATCGCTGATCGGCCTGATGCCAACCGAAACCGATCGCGCCGCCCTGATTTCCGACATCGAAAACGAGGTGCCGGACAGCCCGGTGTCTGACCTGCTGGAATTGGCGGACTACCCTGCACCCGACGGTTGGGATCCTGCGCTGGATTACGCAGTCGCGGCACTCGGCGCGCTTGAGCGCACCAAGATCTCGGTCGAGGCGGGCCGCGTCTCGATCAAAGGGGCTGCCGAAAACGAAGATGCCCGCCGCCGGCTTGAAGCCGATTTCGCCCGCCGCGCCGGGTCTGACATCCAGCTTGCGCTCGACATCACGGCGCCCCGCCCGGTGATTTCACCGTTCACAACCCGGTTCATCAAAGACGCCGATGGCGCGCGGTTTGACGCCTGCTCCGCCCCGACCGAAGAGGCGCGTCTCGCGATCCTGACAGCTGCTGGCAATGCGGGCGTTGAAGACAAGGTGGATTGCCGCCTCGGCCTCGGCGCCCCGACAAACGCGTGGGCCAAGGCGATGGAACTTGGCATCTCGGCGGTCGATCAACTGGGCGGCGGCACCATCACCTTTGCCGATACCGCCGTATCCCTGATCGCACTCGAAGGCACGGAGCAAGCGGTGTTCGACCGCGTCGTCGGCGAATTGGAAACGGGTCTGCCTGAGGTCTTCGTGGTCAAGGCAACTCTGCCGAAACCGCCCGCCGCCGAACCCGAAGGTATCCCGGAATTCACCGCGACCCGTAGCCCCGAAGGCGACGTGCAACTGCGCGGCCGGATCAGCAACGAAATCTCTCGCCAGACCGCAGAAAGCTTTGCCCGCGCTGCGTTCGGCTCAGACGCCGTGCGCATGACCGCCCGCATTGACGAAAACCTGCCAGCCACTTGGCCCAGCCGTGTTCTGGCCGGTCTCGAAGCACTCTCGCGCCTGTCGAACGGTGCGGTCCTCGTCACGCCCGACACGCTGTCCGTGACCGGCAACACCGGCGACCAGAACGCAAGTTCCGACATCGCGGGTCTTTTGGCGGAAAAGCTGGGCGATACGGCGGAATACGAGATCAAGATCACCTATCAGGAAAAGCTCGACCCGCTTCTGGGCATCCCAACCCCTGACGAATGCGAGGCGCAGATCGTTGAAATCATTGGCAATCGCAAGATCAGCTTTGAACCGGGTTCAGCAACACTCGATAGCTCAACACAAGATATCATGGACGAGATTGCGGAGCTTTTGCAGCTGTGCGGCGACATCCCCCTCGTGATTGCAGGCCACACCGATAGCCAGGGCCGCGAGGTCATGAACCAGCAACTCAGCCAGGACCGCGCGCAATCGGTTCTGAACGCCCTCCGTGACCGCCGGGTTCTGACCGCAAGCTACGAAGTGCGCGGCTATGGCGAATCTCAGCCCATCGCCAGCAACGACACCGAAGAAGGCCGCGAAGCCAACCGCCGGATCGAATTCAAACTCCACCGCCCAGAGCCGATCCCGGAAACCACAACGACGCTTGAAAGCATTGAACAAGCACCAGCCGAACCGGACGCTGGTGCAGAAGGACCGTCAGAATGAACCGCATCGAATTCGTGATCACGACAGCCATCATCCTGTTCGTGGCATTCTGCCTTGGATGGTTCGCCAACTGGCTTGTCCACCGCTTCACCCGCGTGAGCCAGGCCGACATGGATCAGCTGGAGCGTATGGGTCAGGAACTGCATGAGGCCGAAGAAACCCGCGATCAGGCGATCACCTATCT
>CAZCOX010000100.1:2564-11316 GCA_964500115.1 uncultured Rhodobacterales bacterium | reverse complement strand
TTTTCGCACCGTGAATCATGCTGCCAAAGGGAAATCAATGGGTCCTGACCCTAGTTGGCATAATCACGATAGCCGGGAACCTACCATTTTGCCTTGCCAACTCGGTAAATTGAAAATCAGAATATTGAACGCCGGTATACTTCGCGATTTGGTCAGTAAATTTGGCCTTGTCAAACGATAGGAGGCTCGTGCAGTCAATTTGCGAGTCTGTACCATCATCGTTAATTCCAAAGACAATTATACCGCCATTCGTATTTGCCATGGCTACAACATCTTTAACTAGCTCGACCCAAAATGCAGCCTTCCTCTCTGGACTGAACTCACGCTTAAATTCGACGCGGTCGTCTTCGCCAGTTGCGGTTTCGCCAAGAATTAGAAGATCTTGATACACGATGTGCCCACCTTTGATTTGAAGATGCGACACTACACCACATATTGACATTTTATCAACAAGTTGCGGCTTACGATTGAAGAAAACGTATAATCATGATTTTTTTCGCACGCACGGCCTGGTAGCTCGGTGCGTTCACATGCGAAATTTACTCAATGCGCGAGCAACGCCCCAGCAAAGCATTAAGGGTAGGCCCCCGACCGCGGGTGGGGGAGAAGCCCCCGCCCGTGGGGGCGGTCGGGGGCTGCCCGGCTTGCCGCCGGGCGGGTGGTTGGTACGGGTTTGGTTTGGGCAAATTTATTATTTTCTCGGTTGGTGCGCGGGGAGCCGCGTTTAGGACGATGCCGTAGGGTGCGTGATCTCACGCACCGTTTCTCGCCATGGTGCGTGTGAACACGCACCCTACGTTTGCGGCGGCGCGGCATGCTCCATAACCCGTTCATAAACCGCACAAATCTTGGGCGGTGCACAAAATTTCCTGAGACTTATCAACAGTTTCACCCCCAAGAAATCTCACAAATCTGCAAATTTTCTGTTGCGCGACTCAGGGTCTCTGGGTGAGCCTCAATTCAACGCAAGGGGTCGCAAGACCCGGCGCGGGACGCGGAGGTCTTCTGGGGCTGGAGCGGAGATCGGATAGGTTACACCGAACGGTTTTCGTGTTGAGAGTGTCAGAACGCAGGTCGAAACGGTCAGTCTCATAGAGGCGAAACCGGGAAGGCGGCGCAAAAGCTTTCGTGTGACCGGGGATGGCGCAAGCCAGAACCGGAGGGGGGATGGGCCGAAAGGTTTAATCCCGCGGTGCAAAAGCCCCTTGGGGTCGATGCATTTGGACATAGGGGCCGCAAGGCTCTGCGTTCTGGAAGACGTCAGGTCGCGGCTTCGGTCGCGGTGCGTGGGCCTTGCCCAAGCAGCCTGACGTCTTTTTCCGTTTTAGATTATGCCGGCGACAGCAGCAGGAACCGCACCATGCGGTAATTGTCCTGCTTGTTGCGCTGCTTTTCCGAGCATTTCGCACTCGGCGGCGACGCAATGCCATAGAGCACACCCGGCTGATAAGTGAATTTCGGATCGTCCATCTTTTTCAGAAACAGGTCGAGGTCGCGGGTGTTGGCCGCACTGTTGGGCGTGAGGCCCATTTTCGTACCACTGGCGGGGTCGATGGCATCGTATTTGCGGTAGCAATCGTTGGTTTTGTTGGTGATCAAGATCCAATGGTCGCCATCCGAGCCGACACGTTTGTAATCAACGTGGGCCGCAATCGGGAAACCTTGCGCCAGGTGCCCGTCGATCAGCGAAATCGCGTTCTCTCCAATCTCGTTCTCGTAGCCGGGGCCGTAGCGTTCCACCGACATGCCAAACAGACCGGGCACAGAAAAGGTGCTCAGACCTTTGAGGAAATAGCCGTTGCCGTCTTTCACGATCTTGTTGGCGATATGCGGGGTCAGGTCTTTGGCCACGAGGTTTTTCGGCCAGTGTTTGGTCGGGCGGCCAATGCCGGTTGCCGCCATGGTCAGGGTGCAGAGGCAACAGCCGTGTGAGGCAATGGTCGCCTTGGCGTCTTGTCTGGTGGTTTCACCATCTTTGTCGGAATCGTAGTGGTGATTGAGCTTGTCGGTGAAATCGCCCTGACAGAACATCATGAACGCCCCGACATTGCCCAGCGCGTCGCCGACAGCGGCGGATACGGAATCCGCCGCCACGGGTGTGATGCCATCGGTGCCGACCTGCCCGGCCAGGGCTTTCCACGTCTTGTTGTTGTATTTTACAAAACCGTCGGCGAAATCTTCGGTATAGCCCATGACCTTGCGCTGAAAGATGAATGCGGCAGGTCCGACAACACCCGCGCCGGGGTGCAGACCATTGGCCCCGACTAGTTCGGCCTCTTCCAGTGCGAACCTGAACATGTGGTTGCCCAGCATGTGCCGTTCCAGCAGCATGCGCACCTCTTTCACATCGGCTTCGAGGTTCTGGCCGCCATAACCAACGGACGACTTCAATGGTGGTTTCCACTTCCCCAAGGTAATCACCTGAACAATACATGCATCAAATCCTACGCAGGATGGTTCAGGATCGAGCGATGTGGCAAGCCTTTTCGTCGATTCAACCATGAGGGGAGACAGCGTAACTCATTCTACCCGAACAGTTTTTCATAGAGTTGGACGGTTTGATCCCGATCAAGGCGAACGCATCTCAGATTCGGAATATTTCTACAAAACAGACAGGAGACAGAGATGCTGCGTTTGGCTGGGATTTTGTATTCCCTGAATGCCACGACCTTTGCGGGCACAGGGGTTATTGCTGTTCTCACGGCGGGGTACGGAACGCTTGTGCCGATCCTTATGGGTGCGGGGTTGGGCGCACTGCTGGCGTTGCCGGTGACGTGGTACGTCGCGCGGGCGCTCTACGAAGGCTGAGACAGCGTGTCGAGCAAGCCGTCGGCGCAGGCCTCAATCAAAGTAAGCGCGTCGTCGAAATCGCGGGTGTAGTACGGGTCTGGCACCTCCGTCGCGTTGGCATGGGGCGCGAAATCGGTGAAGAGCCTGACATTTTCGGTCACGCCAAAGCTGGCGAGATCGCGGGTGTTGGCCGCATCCATAGCGATGATCAGGTCGAAATCGTCTGCGTCGCTGCGCGACACCTGCCGTGCGCGCAGGTCTGACAGGTCGTAGCCCTTGTTGCGGGCGGCGTCCTGCATCGGACCGTAGGGAGGTTTGCCGATGTGCCAGTCCCCGGTGCCCGCGCTATCAACTGTTAGACTAAGCCCACGCTCAGCGGCTTTCGCCCGGGTGACCGCCTCGGCCGTGGGTGAGCGGCAGATATTGCCCAGACAAACAAAGAGGATACGATGTGTCATGCCTTTGCCTATCGCGGGGGCGCGGCAAGGGAAAGGGGCGGTATGGAACGGATTGTTATCCTGACAGGTGCAGGCGTGTCTGCCGAAAGCGGGCTGGGCACGTTCCGCGACGAAGGCGGGCTTTGGGCACAGCACCGGATCGAGGATGTGGCCACGCCAGAGGCTTTCGTGCGCAACCCGGACCTTGTGCATCGGTTCTACAATGCCCGCCGTGTGCAGGCGGCGGAGGCGCGGCCGAATGCGGCGCATGAGGCGTTGGCGCGGCTACAGGAGGAGTTTTCAGGCGAGGTGCTGCTGGTGACGCAGAACGTGGATGGCTTGCACGAAAAGGCGGGGGCAGTGGCAATTCATATGCATGGCGAGCTCAGCCGGGCGCTCTGTGCGGCGTGTGATCATCGCTGGGATGCGCCGATGGAGATGGTGGCAGGTGAGGTCTGTCCGGCTTGTCAGGCCCCCAAAGCGCGGCCGGACATCGTCTGGTTCGGCGAAATGCCTTACCACATGGAGCGCATTCTGGGGGCCATTCATGGCTGCGATTTGTTTGCCGCGATTGGAACATCGGGGCAGGTCTACCCGGCCGCCGGTTTTGTCGAAGAGGCGCAATTGGCCGGCGCCGCAACCGTGGAGTTGAATCTGCGGGACAGCGACATGTCATATGCGTTTGACCAGCATATTGTCGGACCAGCAAGCCAGACCGTTCCTGACTGGGTTGACAACCTTTTGAGCGGCACGCGATGAGACCCGGCGCAACGCGCCCCGCCGCGTCTGCAATCGCGAGGGTTAGCCGTCAGACCCGGAGGTCATGTTGGCATGATCCTGCCGCTTGAGGTCAACCGGAACTTCAACCACGATATTTCCGGCCTTTTCAAAGCTCAACGTAACCGAAATTTTGTCACCCTGTAGCAGAGGCTGATTCAGCCCCATCAGCATGACATGGTTGCCACCGCGTTTCATGGCGATCTCGCCATCTTTCGGCAGATCAAACCCCTCTTCGACATGCACCATGCGCATGACGCCGTCGTTCTCGATATGCGTGTGGAGTTCGACCCGCTGCGCGGCACCAGAGGCGACGCCGAGCAGACGATCCGCTTCACCGCCTTCATTGCGGATCATCATAAACGCCGCGCCGGTTTTGGAGGATGGGGTGGCGGCGCGCGCATAGGCGTCGTGGATTTCGATTTCGGCCAGCGCGGACGTAGCGAGACTTAGGGCGGCGGCCCCGACTACGAGACTGCGTTTCAGCATGTGGTGGTCTTTCCATTTGAAACTGTTGATGTTTTTAAGGTTTCAAACGGGTGCGGGAGGTCCACGCGGTTGGGATTGCGGCGTCGCGCGTTCGGCGATGATCGTGGCAGTTTGGCTGCGCCACAGGGCCTGCCATTGATCGACCCTAACGAGGTCGGGGTGCGCAGTTGTGACATGCGCGAGGAATGCCAGCGCGTAGTCCGGGCAGATCATCACACCGCCCGTCGGCTCTCCGTTTTCGTCGACCAGGATGTGTACTGGACCGGTACCGGTACAAATGACCATGGTTCCGACAGCGGCGTTCTGCCCCCTGGCAGCAGCCAGTTCAACGCTGGTGAACGCGATCACCAGAACGAGGAAGGTGCCAACACAGAAGCGAGCGAGAAAGTGCATGCGGCCGATGTACGTGCTGGTGCGCGCGTCTAAACGTGACAAAAGGAAACAGCCCCGCGCGGCGACCCGTACGAGGCTGGAAAAGCTTTGTGTCGTAAAGAGCTTAGGCGCTGGCCGCTTGTGCCTTAGCGATCTCTTTCTTGACCTTGAGCGCCGACGCGGACAGCTCTGTATCCTTGGCTTTCGCCAGGAACTTGTCGAGACCACCACGGTGATCGACGCTGCGCAGCGCGTGGGCGGAAATGCGCAGCTTGATGCCACGGCCCAGCGTTTCGGACTGCAGGGTCACGTCGTTCAGGTTCGGCAGGAAGCGCCGCTTGGTCTTGTTGTTGGCGTGGCTGACATTGTTGCCAGTCATCGGGCCTTTACCGGTCAGTTCGCAAACACGCGACATGGGTTCATCCTCGTCTTATCAAAAGCGAAGGCCGGGCCTTGCGCCAATATGAAAGGGCGCCGACTGGCAGCGCCCGGAATCTCGTTGGGTGTCCTTAGAGGGCTGCGCGAAAAGCGTCAAGTAGGTCTTGACGGAAATGGGTTCGAACCGCCTGCGGCGGTCCGACGGGGTCGCTTTCGCTGCGCTCAAGCGACGGTTTTCGGGGGCTCTGCCCCCCGGCGCGTGCCGCGCCACCCCCCGAGGGTATTTTTGGCAAGAGGAAAGATGAGACTATCGATTTAGTGCGGATGTAAGGACATCGATGAAGCCTGCGTGATTGTCGAGCATCATGGCGTGGCCTGCATTTTCCACCACTGCGGGGGTGATTCCATGCTGCTTCAGGCGGTCTGGGTCGGGTGTATCGGGTGTTGGCGTGCCCAGATTGTTGGCACCGAAGACAAAGGTTTTGGGCACTGGGAGTGCTGCGAATTGGGCGAAGTAATCCTGCGGCAGATCCACGAGAGCCCTAGCGTTAGCATAGAGCCCTTTTGGATCGGCATGTTGCCAACCGGCGACGAGCCTGTCCGGCCCGCCTGCCCCGGCCCGGGCCTTGGCGCGCAGGTCTGACATGAGGGCGGCGTAGCCGCCGTCCAGAAACGCCGCCTCGCCATCTTGCGAGACACGCAAAGACATCATGCCACCGCCGGGTTCGACATTGCCCTCACCGACCACCAGAGAGGTCACGCGTGACGGATGATCGAGAGCCAGTTGGATGCCGACCGTACCGCCCATCGAATGGCCAACGATATCGACGCTTTGGATGCCAAGATGGTCAAGGACGCGAACAACAACTGCGGCGTGGCTGGACATCGCGTAGTCGAAGCCCGTCGGATGATCGGAGAGACCCGACCCAAGATAGTCGATCAGGATGCAGCGACGATGCGCGAGAGCCGGATCGGCAGCCACGGCCAGAAAGCCCTGCCCCACAGGCATGCTCAACCCCGGCAGAAAGACAATCGGCGCACCCTGGCCGCTGTCATACCAGCGAACGCTTGCATCAAATTCTGGAAGGTAGAGAAAGCTCATGTCGCTTGTATCCTGCCTTCGAGTTGGGCCAGGACCTGATCTGCGGCCTGGCTGGGGGTTTGCAGGCCGTCCTCGACCTGCAGGCCCAGCTTGTCGACGATGCCCTTCATGGGTTCCCGCTCCAATCGTGACAACAAGGACTGGCGCAGTTCGGCCTCGAACCAGTAGCGGGCCTGCGCGGCGCGGCGGGCGGCGAAATGGCCATTGTCCTTGCGCCAGGCGTTCAGCGTTTGCATTTCCTGCCAAGCGGTGTTGAGGCCGGTGTCTTCGAGCGCCGAGACGGTCATTGCCTTGGGGAAGCCTTGCGGGTCTTGCGGGCGTTTGCGCATCAGTCGCAGGGCACCGGCATAATCGGCGCAGGTGCGGGTAGCCGTGGATTTAAGCTCTCCATCAGCCTTGTTCACCAGAATGATGTCGGCCATTTCCATGATGCCACGCTTGACGCCCTGCAATTCGTCGCCGCCTGCGGGGGCCAGCAGCAGGAGGAACAGGTCGGACATTTCGGCGACCACGGTTTCGGATTGGCCCACACCCACGGTTTCGATGAGGATGGCGTCAAAACCCGCCGCTTCGCAAAGATCGATTGCTTCGCGGGTCCGGCGGGCCACGCCGCCCAGATGGGACTGCGATGGCGAGGGGCGGATAAAGGCGTTTGGGTCGCGGGCAAGCCGTTCCATGCGGGTCTTGTCGCCGAGGATTGACCCACCTGAACGGGCGGAGCTTGGATCGACGGCAAGCACGGCAACCTTGAGGCCCTGCCCTGTCAGCATGCAGCCAAACGCCTCGATAAAGGTCGATTTGCCCACCCCGGGGGTTCCCGAAAGGCCGATGCGCAGCGCCTCGCGCCCATGGCCACGGAGAGTCTCGAGAAGTTGCGTCGCCTCTTGCCTGTGATCCGTGCGACCGCTTTCAACCAGCGTGATGGCGCGCGCCAAGGCGCGGCGTTCCCCGGCCAGAATGCGGGTGGCGAGGTCGCTGATATTCATGCGCGCGAGGCTCCCAGATGGTCTGGTGCAGATGTGGCACAGCGCGGCAAGCCAAGTAAACCCGTCAGGACAGCCCACCAGGACCGTGTTTGAGGATCACGGGAACGATCAGCTCTTCCTCGTCGATCAGGTGGCGGTTCAGCATCGCCTGAAAGCTGAGCAAATCCCCTCGGAACGGGCCGGGTTCGGTTGTTCCCTGAATGACGGCATTGGCGCCGTCGGCGAACCGGTTGAGCAAGCCGTCCATGGCGTGATGATCGGCGTCGAGCAGGCGGAAGCCGCGTTCCAACGGCGCTTCCCAGGTGCTAAGGACAGGGAAATAGTGGTGGTCTTCGATATTGTGGTGATTGTGCAGGTTTTGCAGGAGCGCCGAGCCGCCGCGCGACAGGTTGGCAGCGTAAGTCTGCGGGTCGGTTTTTGCGTCAATCACCGCTTCGGTCTCGGTGATGAGATGCGTTAGCAGGTTGCGGAAGAACAGGTGACGATCCAGCCAGAACGCCACCAGCCCGGCAAAGTTGCTGTGCGCGGGCCACGTGTCGCGCGGATAGGTCTGTAACAAAACCCGCAGCGCGTCGGGCAGGCCATCACGCGCCTCAAGCGTCAAATCGTTGGTCATCGGCACCTCCTGACGTCAGGAGGTGCGGTTCATGGCCAGAATGTCAATCAGCGCAGGACATGTACGGCGCATTTGGCGTGGCGCACCACGTGGGTGGCCGTTGACCCAAGTAAAAGCGTTTGCATACCCGGGCGATGCGACGCGATCACGATCAGGTCGGCGGCCCAGTCTTCGGCACTGTCCAGAATGGAGCGCCCGGAATGGCCGCTGATCACCTTGCCGTCGACACCGGCCTCTTCGGCCAGACGGGCGATTTCTGCCTCGATCCCTTTGCGGGTGTCGCGAAGGATGTCGTCGGAAATATAGCTGATCGCGTAGCTTGGGACGCTTTCAACCACGTGCAAGAGTGTGATCCTGGCACCTTCGGATGCCAGCCTTTTGGCCACGCTGATGCTGTCTGCGACACGGTCGTCTTCGCTGTCGAGCGCGATAGGAACCAGAATATTGCTGTACATGAGCCCCTCCTCTTCTCAGGCAGGCTCAGTGTAGCAAGGCAAAATTTGTCGCGCTTTGATCCGGATCAGGAGATGTTGGGTTCGCCTTGTAGGCCCAAAAGCTTGCGAAACCCTGTCCAATAGCCAGGCAAACGCGGTGGTTCGTTGAGGTGCGGCAGCGCCTCATCCGCCCAGCGCGCCATGCGACGGTTGGTGAAATCGCGGCCCCAATCGAGATAGGCCTGCGCATCATTGGGGCGGAGGCGGCAGGCAGAGCCAACCAGACCAACAAGGGTTTCAGGAGCAGAATACCACTCATCTTGGATGCTGGTGACCTTGGATTGCAGGAACGGGCCAACAAAGCGCATCAG
>CAZCOX010000100.1:0-2464 GCA_964500115.1 uncultured Rhodobacterales bacterium | reverse complement strand
CATCTTGGATGCTGGTGACCTTGGATTGCAGGAACGGGCCAACAAAGCGCATCAGCGGTTTGTCCGAGAACTGCAGCAGAAGCTTGCCCATCTCGTCGCGGCTATAGTGGATCAACGGTGGGAACGTGTCGAAGAACAGGGCCTTACCCTCGAGATAGGCGAAGTTGCGGATCGAAGGGTGAAATCCAATGCGGGTGTCGAACTGATCGGCATTGTTCCAGAACGTGGCGATCACGTCTCCGGCGGCTTCCATCATCCCAAGGGTTTCATCGCGAGACGTCGACATCATCTGCGGGCGCATCATGGACGCATTGGGCAGTGCCTCTTGCACGATCACGGGGATGCGGGCCTGATCGATGGTCAGCAGGTGAAACTCGGTGCGTGGCAAGGCGACACCGGCTTTGTTCAACGCCGCCACGTAGTCGTCATGGCACGCCGCCAACCGGTCGAGCGCGGCCGGGTCTTTGAGGCCGCGATAGACCTTGATGACGTAGTCTGAAAACGGGCCGGAGGCCGGGCGGAAGGGCGCGCAGAAATAGCCCAGTTTGGAAATCGGCTGGCCCCGCGTGGCGCTATCGGCGCGGATCAGGTGTGTCAGGGCGGCAAGGTCGGTCATTGTCTGGGTCCGGCAGTCTGTGCGGTTGCCCTCTGCCTTTACCCGTTTGCCAGCACCTCTGCCACCTCTGCGGTGAGCGCATCCACTTCGGCGCGCGCGGGCGTCTTGCGCCCTTCGGCGGCCCCTTTGCCCTGCCCCAACGCTTCGGCATAGATGACACGGTTGGCGAGCTGTGCTTTGGCGATCCGCGCGTTGAGTTGATCGGCGGCTTCCGTCACTTCGGTCCCAAGCCGGGTGTTGGCACGGGCGCGGTTCAGCACCACCAGCGCCTCTTTGCCCTCGCGGCGGGCGAGATCGAGCACACCTTCGGTGGCCCAGAGATCAACGTGGCTGACGCTTACGGGGACAACAACAAGGTCGGCTGCGCGCAGCGCCGGGCGCAGGTCACTGTCAGCCTTGGGCGGGGTGTCGACGATGACAATGTCATGGCTGTCGCTTAACTTGCGGCACTCATAGGTGATGCCCCAGGCCGAGGAAGTGGCAAATTCCAGGCCTTCAATCTGGCCAGCCTCTGTCTCAAGCCGCGTCATGAACCAGCGGCCCAAACTGCCTTGCGGATCGATGTCGACCAGAGCCACCGTTTTGCCCTGCCGCAGAAATCCGGTTGCGAGGTTGGCAGAAACCGTGGTCTTGCCAGACCCGCCTTTCTGCTGTGCCACTGTGATGACCTGTCCTGTCATGCGTCTGTCCTTCGATTCGAAAGAAGCGTACAGAGTTATTTCGCAGGTGCAGCATAAAAATTGCCACACCCATGAAAGCTGTTAGACTTACGCCATGACAAACCCCATTCGACCGACAGATGCCGAGGCGATTAGACTTTCCAAAACCTTGATATCAGATGCGAAATTTGCGGCGCTGTCATATCTAGACCCGGATAGCGGCGCGCCGATGGTCAGTCGTGTTGCGCTGGTTGCAGGTGCAAAAGGCGAGCCGCTGAGCCTGATGTCCGACCTCAGCCACCACGCCAAAGCGCTGCAAGCGAACCCGATCTGCTCGCTTCTGATTGGCGAACCGGGCGACAAAGGCGACCCGCTCACCCATCCGCGTTTGAGCCTTCAGGCAGAGGCCGCGTTTGTGCGCCACGGCGACCCGGATCACCCGGCTTTGGCAAAGGCGTTTTTGACCAAGCAACCCAAAGCACAGCTCTACATCGGGTTTGGCGACTTCTCGCTCGTGCGGTTTAACATGCTGGGCGCGCATCTGAACGGTGGGTTTGGCAAGGCCTACGTGTTGAGTGCGACCGATCTGGGGTAGGCTTCACGCAAACGCAATTTATGCCGTCACCTCAGGCGCTTGTAGGATTTGTACGCCCGTGATGCGCCACTCGCCGTCCACTTGTGCAACGGAATAGTCAAGGTAGTGCAGATTGCCGTCCACGTCCTTGATGATCACCCGCTGCCACAACCGCCCTGCAATCTCGCGCAGGTCGCCGTACCGCACGCTGTCGGGCCGCCAGACCATCGGATAGCCCTGCTGAACCATGCGCCCGAAGTTTTCGGGTGTGCGGAAGATATTGCGGATGTTGGGTGCGGCAAATGTAAAGGCCGTGACGAAATCGTCCTGCAAGAACGCATCGATCTGGCTTTGGATTGTCGCCTCGATACTGGGTTCCGGAGCCAATACCTCTTGCGCGGCTAGGCTGCCTGCCAGTGCAGCGGCCAGAACAATTCCTGTCAGTGTTTTTCGCATGCCATCCTCCTGTTCGCATCTGAGAGGTAGCGCGGGAGGCAGGCCGGACAAATCTGCCCGGCCCCGTAATTTAGCGATCTAGCGCAGACCGGATCAACGCGACGGTCTCATCAACACCGTAAAGCGCGATGAAGCCGCCAAAACGCGGGCCTTGCGATT
>CAZCOX010000099.1:0-11378 GCA_964500115.1 uncultured Rhodobacterales bacterium | reverse complement strand
TACGCTGGGCTTTCATCAAGAATAAACGCCGGTTGTCGATCGAGCGTTCAAGACCCTCTCGCCGAACAACTAATTTGCCTTTGGGTGTTAAGAAATACACGCCCCGCCGGACCGCAACGACCAAACCGTTGTCTCGAGCGTCATCATGCGCCTCACGAAAGAGCCTCTTATCCAGCAACCACGTAGACAGGTCTTGGCCTAGCAAGCTTGAGGCATAGCTCTCGACATCTTGAATCCTTGCCGGTTGAATAACGGAAAGCACCGAAAGGTAAGCAAAAAGTGGATCGACCCGTTTCATGGCGCAACGATCCCCTTGGCCGCCCTCTTCCGAGCACGCGCCGTAGCAAATGCTTCCACGGCCTCCCAACAAGCTTCAAAATCTGCATAATCGATGAAACGGACATCCGCTCGATTGTCTATTGCCGCTTTGACGGGCCCGGAATTCATATAGTTTTTGTGCTCTCGATATTGAGCATCTACGATCACAAGCATCTTGACGCAAATTTCCTCGATATTCGAAAAAGCGCCAAGTTCGAGGAACGAGCCAGGACTGCTTGGCAGCATGATAATCGCGTCTGTCTCTGCGGAGCGGGCATGGCTGATTTCGGCGAGAGCTGCATTGTTGTGATCCCCAAGCAGAGGGTCTGCAGCTTCGATCACCTTTTTGTACTCACCGAGGGTCACGATCCAGCCTTCGCCATCAAGTGCGTGATACAGTTTGTAGCGTAGGACAGCGGCCTTGTTCTTTGCGTTCTTCCGAGGCGATTTGGCCGTTTCAATGTATGGGCCCGCCAAGAATACTACGCGCTCGAGACCGGCAGCTCGCGCAGCGTTTCGGAACTTCTGTTGATCAAGCAGTCGGTCGGTTCTTGGAGGCAACGGGTTTCCAGTCACGCCGCATACCTCCCTTCTTCCACCATATCGGTCCGGACCAGGCCGGCCAAAATTTCCAAAAGCGGCTGCACACTTGTAGTTCGGGCGCTCATGAAGCTGTGGGCGACAAATTCGCCGATCTGCTCTTTGATTGTCATTTACCGGTCAATCACTCTTCGAGGCAAAACGCGTTGTTCTAAAAAGGTTTCAAGGGTGTAGGTGTCGAGGAAACGCTGGTTGGCTTGGACGGGTTTCTGCAGGCGCTGTTCCAGTCCTGCGCAGACGCCCATCACTGCAGCACCCACGGCCATCCAGACCATCGGCGTGATGGAAAAACCCTCTGAAAAGAAGGCCAGAAATAGGAGCGGAAGGACAACGAATGGCAAGCCAAGCAGGTTAAGGTAGCGGAGCTTTCTCACCTTAAGCGCCACGGTCTCCGCATTTCGTTCGTGGTCCTCCGCAACCTGAATTTCCCAGGCCAGAAACTCGTCTTCCAACTGCCCTCGAAGGTAGTGACCGCAGCGGCAATGATCCCTTGTGAGGTATTCCATCTGCCTACAAGAGGCACACCTAATCGCGTTGACTCCAGGCGCTTTGGGACGCGTAGGGTCGCGCCGGATTGGGGTTTCGTCTGGAGCGAGAGCGTGTTGCTCAAGAAATCGATCAAGCCGATCTGAGAGCGACATTGCTCGCGGCTTGAGCACGTGGACGTTTGATGGCAACTGACCGTCGGACCTCACGCGACCAGCCCCAAGATGCGATCTACTCTTTGCGTGTCGGGCGCATCTTCAGCCGTGTTCAATGGGTCCTGATTGAGGAACTCAGCGAAGAGGAAATCAATTGCGTCCCACTTTTTCTCATCTTGGACTGACAGGGCACGTTCTTTGATCCGATGCTCTACTGCCATACCGACCTTGCGATAGGCGCGGGCCATTTCACGTTCGCGCCGGGTCAACCCAGGCTCAGCATCGCCTTCTAGCACCCATAACGGATCGGCTTCGAACTCTTGAAAAATCTTCAACAGCAGCGATCCGGGCAGGTCACGCTCGCCCCGTTCATAATACTGATAGGCGCTTCGGCTGACGTGCAAACGCTCTGCCATCTCTTCTTGAGACAGTTTTTCTTGGCGTCTTATTGCCGACAATCGGTGTCCCAGGCCTTCAACAGTCATGTGCAACCTTAAAATTAGTTGCATTGACCACAAATATGGTCACATATTGAATATGTAACCATGATGCGTGGCTATGCGCTCGTTTCTCTCATGCCGAGCGTACTTTTGTTTCATTCTGAAGGCAAAAGAGAATCATCTGCTTCGTTTCGTGGTCTGGATATACAGAGGTGACGCATGACGAAATTCCTTGAAACACCGAAAGAACTTGCCGAGCGCGTCGGTATTCCTGTGACCAACGTTCGCTACCTGATCCGCGAGGATATGCTAGATCACATTTTCACCGCGCCTGGGAAACGGAACCCGAAAATCCCTAACGGCGCTTGGGAGAAGTATGTGGCGCAGTTCACTGAAAAAGCCGAACCGAGAGCGGCAACCTCGCGCAGAGAGGGCTGAGCATGTCTAACCAAGACGCCACAGATGGTTCTCAAATCCTTGGCCTTGGCAAGACTCCTGCGCAATGGGTCGAGGTTATGTCTGGGATGGGGATCGACATTTCAGAGCGAACGCTGCGCGAACGGGCCAACGACACAGGGGCGTTCTATCGTCTCGGGCGGACCATGCTGATCACACCCGCGCAGATCGACAAGATTTTTGAAGGAGGCCAGGCATGCCGCTCCAAATCTACAAGAGGGGTCGCTTCTACTGGGCTAAGGGCTGGGTCGAGTACAACGGCAGGCCAATCGCAGGCCCATACCGGCGAAGCACTAAGGCATCTACAGAAGCGGGCGCACGGGACTGGATAAACCGCGAGACCGAGCTTCAGATACGTCGCCATGTCGTTGGCGATGAGCCGAGCAAGACGTTCTCCGATGCGATTATGCTCTACAACGCTTCTCCGAAGACCGCGAAGCAGTTGATCCCGATTGTCGAGGAGATTGGCGACATGCCATTGGGCGCAATTTCCGGCGCGCTTCTGAAAGGACTTGGACCTAAACTTAAACCCAAGGCCTCGACAGATACTTGGTGGCGCGAGATCGTGACGCCAGCGAGTGCGGTCATCAACAACGCGCATGAGTTGGAAGGCACGCCTCTGATTCGAGTGAAGCCCTATGACAAGTTTGAGCGGATCGCACAGGACAAGCGCCGGGGCAAGATCAGCCGTGTTGAACGCAAACCTGCCGACAAAGAATGGATCAAGGCCTTCTGCCACGCCGCTGATCCTTACAACGCCGCTTTGGTCCGGTTCATGTTCGAGACGGCGGCGCGGATCGATCAGGCCATCTCAATTGAGCCTGACGATCTGCGTCCCGCCGAGAACAAAGTCAGGGTGAAGGCGCAAAAGGGCCACCCGGAAAGCTGGATCACGGTTTCGCCTCAGATGATGGACGAGCTGCTGGCTTTGCCTCCCAAGCGACCAAAGAACCGGAAGACCGGGAAGTTCATGAAACCGCGCGTCTTCGGCTACGGCAGTTCGACAGGTTACAACACGCGCTGGAAGACCATCTGCAAGAGCGCGGGCATCCCGTACCTGTCAGCACACCCAGCAGGACGACACGGGTTCTTCACCGAACTGGTCGTGCGCCAAGGCGTCGATCCCGTCACTGCAGCCAAGGCTGGCCGCTGGTCTGACCCCAATTTGCCCATGCGCATCTATGCCCATGTAGAGACGGATGAGGCCGATGTCAGGGCCCGTTTTCGTACAAACCACGTACAGGCGGACACTGTACAAACACCCAAGAGCAAGAAATCACAGAAGGAATAGCGCCATGAACGGTTCCCTCCTAAGGGGCAGGTTGCAGGTTCGAATCCTGCCGGGGTCGCCATTTTCGCAAATCGTGGATTTTCCCGCATTAAAATCATGGGCTTGTGGATGCGTGTCCCGTTTTTGGGTTTGCGTGTCCCGTTTCATGCGACCCCCACAAGAAGTTTGACCATGCGCTCCCGATCAGCGGCGCGGGTGTAGCGCTCCACTTCGGAAAGGCTCATATGACCGGCCATCGCGGCGATCTGGTGCGTTGTTGCGTCGTTTTCGGCCCAGTAGATGCAGAACGCCTTGCGCAGGCCATGAAGGCGCGCAGACATGCCAGCTTCCCGTGCTGCTTCGCCAAACAGGTTGCCGAGGCTTTCCTTGGCAAAGGGACGGCCAAAGCTGTTGAGGATGAAGGCCGGGGCAATATCAGGCGTCCGAGCGATCACGGCGCGCAGTTCACGGGTCAGCGGAACGCGGGCTTTCACCTTGCTTTTGTGGCGCTCATAAACCAGCAAATCGCCTTTGATGTTTTTCCGTCCCAGCTTGGCGAGATCGCCACGCGCAGCGCCTGTGTAAAGGGCCAGATCAAACACCAGCCGTTCGAGCGTTCCGACAGGCCACCGCACTTGGAAGGCGGCAATGTCCTCTGCATCGGCGACGGCGAAGCCCTGAATTGCGGGCCTGTCCAGTTCGATACCAGCCATCGGATTCTTGGCAATGAAGCCCAAGCGGCGCAGATGCTCAAATACGGGCTTGAGCGCCTTATACTCATTCACGGCAGCATGACCGCCCTTGGCATAAAGGGCGCGTTCAATCGTTTCGCTTGTGATCGTCCTGATCGGGCGGTCGCCCTGCGCTTTGCGATAGCGCGCGAAAATCGCCAGCCGGGATTTTTTGGATTCCTCGGAATACTTGGCCCACTTGTCGTTGCCGGACGTGTAGAGGTCGAGCGCCCAGCCAAAAGTCTCGGTCTTGGGGGGCTCGATACCCGACGGCATGTCTCGCCAGCGCGCGTGTTCCGCAGCCCATGCCGCCAACACCTTTGGATCACTGGGATGCAGGCCATGAACGCCGAGGCTGATTTCAACTTCTTTGCCTTTCGCGCGATCAAATCGCCGGTAATAGTGCGCCCAACGTCCGGTCTTGCGACGGCGGCGGCTCTTGAGGTGAGGGATTTTCTTCATGCCCCATCCCCCGAAAACGGGCGATCATCCCATTCCGTCGCAGTGGCGGCATTGTCGGGATAGTCGAAGTGAACGCCATCTGGCCCGATGCACTTGATCCGCGCCTTCGGATGAAGCGCAGTCACTGTCTTATGCGCCTCGATAACTTGGCGTTCGGTCGGCATGGAGGGGGCGGACGGGCGCGGCATTGTTAATCGCCCTCCGCCAAGCGGATCGCGGGGCGCGGTAGCCGGTCGATCACCATCTGCGCTAGTGCGCCGAGGCAAAACAGCATCACCGGACCCTGAACAAATTCATCGAACACCGTGTTCCCGAAGAAGGTTTCCTCGGAAATGTCCTCGTCGTAGTAGAATTGAATTTCACCATTCGCCCAGACAATCAGCCAAGTCGGGTGCTTCAAACCTGTGATCCCTGCCAGCTTTTCAGCCGCTTTGATCATGATTTCTTGGCTGCGCACCATCTCCAGCATGTCAACACGAAACTCATCCCCGAGCTGCGCTTTGAAGTGCGCAACCTCATCGTCGGAGATTTCGCCAAGCTCTGCCTTGGCCTGTTCCCGCACGGCATCGGAAAACGCTTTCGTGCTCCAAATCGTGCTTTGGAAAATCGCGCGCGCTGCATGTCCAGCAAACTCTTTGGCAGCTTCCGGGGTGGTGCCGCGCGAAACCAGCATCCCCATAACGAACATCACCAGCATGTCCGCCAAGTTGTAGCGCGCGTGGCCCTCTTGCCGGGGAAGGTGCCCCGCGCGTCGCCAGTTACGAACCGTCGCCTGCTTGACCGCCGTGATCGCCTCGGCCTCGCTCGGGGTGTATGTTTCCAGTTCCAGCTTCATCGCACTGCCCTCGTTTCGTGTAGAATTACACGTGAGAGCTTTTCGTGTCAACGCACACGTTTTCAGTTGATCCAGCGCCGGGCCGCATCCCTTGCCCATTGACCGTCCGGCCATATCGTCCATTCGATCTTGCGGGTGACGGGCATAGTGGGCTGGCAAACCGCGATTGCCACTGAATAGCCCGCTCGGACAAGCGCCTTGATGTAAGGCGTCGTTGAGCCGATGAATTGCACGTCCGAACCCTCGGCCGAGGCGAAGCGGCTGTCGGCAGGCATTGCGCACATTGGAATGGGAGTGCCGTCCCGGAAAGCCCCGCGCCGCGTCAAAGCAACGTCCAGCACCGGGGCAGCGCACACAGCATCCGCGCCCCACGCTTCGAGGAACGCCCCCAGTTCGAGGAATAACAGGGCCGAGGGCACCTCGGCCTTGAGCCTCAGATAGTCGCGGAACAAGTGCGTTCCCGGCCAAATCTGGTCATCATCCTGCATGTCACTTAACCTCCTCAAGACATCATTTTGGTGTCATCAACGTCGCTTGACACCAAAAAGATGTCAACACTAAATTGGTGTCATGGCAAAGCAGGACGATTGGATACGGATTACCTTGCGGTTACCGCAAGAGCTGCACGCCCGGATTTCATCCTCGGGTGGGGCCTCATCTCTGAATGCAACGATTGTGCAGGCGCTCGAAGATAAGTTTCCTCAGACCGCTGATGAACGCTATCATGCTTTGCTCGCGGAATTGGATGAGCTTATGGCCAGCGACAACCCACACAAAGACAAGCTCGCTCAGCTCTATGATTGGGGGGCGAAAATCATAGATCGCGAACGCAAAGCCGAAAAACGCCGCGCAAAGTAGGCTGGATTCTATTTCATCGACGCCAGCCGGTAGCTGTCTCTGATCATAGCGCGCAGATCACCGAGAAAAACCCAATCGAGTGACGCACCATATCTCACGCAAAAGTTCAACAATTCAGGCGACGGCGAGCCGTCCTCGGACAAAAGGCGCGGCGGCACCGGCGCACCTATCGTGTCCGCATAGAATTGAAGCCGCGCCTCGGCCGCAACGTAGTCGATAGCCATTCCTATTCCTTCCAATCCACCATGCGCATCGCCCCGGACACGTCGCCCGGCGGTATGCCCGCCTCTTTGGCCTCTGCCATCGTCTTGATGATTGCCGACAGGGCGCGGGCGCGTCCGCCAGCGTCGAAGGCTTGCAGGGGCCGGATTGTGTCGATCTCCACCAGCCCGCCGAGCTTTGCGGATGCCTCATCGGCCAGCAGCGCGGCGATGGGTTGCAGCGTCCAGATTGCAAGCTGGCGCTGCGCCTCCCTGACGGCCGGGCCGGTGGCGTCGCGGTTCACCAGCGACGGCAGGACGCCATAGGCCATGAGGATGCCTTCGCGGGCCGCTGCCAGCGTCTCGGCCGTCATGCTTTTGCTGAGGTCCGGCGAGAGCTGATCCGGCTTCTGCCCGATCTGGGGGTTCATGCCTGCGGCCGTCGCCTGCGCCACGCCCTCGATCACCAGCGTTGAGCCGCGCCGCCCTCGGAATGCGCCGCGCATCGAGGCCATATCCTCGGCCCCGGTGTCCGGCAGGGGCACGATCTGAGAGCCGAGCGGGGCATTCTCGAAGGTCTCACCAAGGGCCGATTCCAACGCGTGGAGCATGGCCCCGGTGAGGCTGGACCGGCGCAGCGGAGCCGTTCCGATCCACGGGGTCAGGTTGTCCGAGCCGATCCGAAGGTGCAGCACCTCGGCCGCAAGTGCAGTGACCGTTCGTCCGCCGCCAGCCTCGGGGATGGACAGGCGATAGGCACGGGGCTTGCCGTCGCGGGTGGTCACGTCCCAATCCGTCACCGGGACAAGCCCCAGCTCGGTGATCAGATAGACCGCCTCGCCGTTCAGCGCGACAGCGCGGGCAATCATCGCCATCGTCTGGCGGGTCAGCACCTCGGTGCCAGACACATCCGCCATTGCGAACCCGCCTTCCCATAGGCTGACGCAGCTCTGCACCGTCGCCGTCAGCTCGGCAACGCCACGCCGCCCGCTGATGAAGCTGTCCCGCGCCGCCATGACCAGCGCCGTGGTGCCGGACCCGCTGGACCTGGCCTCGATCGGGCGCAGCTTGTTCATGAGCCATCCGAGCATGATCACCTCCACCGGATCGCAGCGGGGCGGTGCGTCAGGCGCTTCGCCACCTCGCCAATGGGTTGCCAGTTCCGGGCCTCGATCTGGGCTTGCGGATAGGCGGGTTTCGTGACGGCGCTGATCTCGATCAGGTCAGCCTCCTTGATGGTCCGCAGGATCGCGGTGCCGCTTTCCTCGACCGTCTCGCCGCCCGGCCGGACGCGGAAGCCGGGGGACAGGCCCCGCACCAGCCCGGCCGCATGGGCCGAGAGGAAGTCCCGGACATAGCTAACCTGCCCCATGTCGGCGCTGATCGTCGCTTCCATCGTCAGCGCGTCATCCGATTCCGTCAGGGTCAGGGTGCCGGCGGAGCGTGAGGCCAGCGGCTTGTTGAAGTCATGGCCGGAGAGGAAATGCACGTCCTCGCCGCGTTCCAGCCGATCCGCAAAGGCGCGGGCAGCGATCATCTCACGACGCTCACGCCCTGCTCCGATGCGTTCGGCCAGCACGGTTTCCCGGCCATATGGGAAGGTTGCCCGAAGGCGGGTTTCCCCGCCCTCGGTGCGCAGCTCAAGGCCGTCGACATGAGCGCCCCAGAGCATTACGCGGCTTCCAGTTCGAGGCCGGTCAGCAGTTCGAGCTGGGCCGGACGTGCTACGGTCACGTCCATCGTCGCCAGCGCCGTGATCCGCAGCCCGCCGGACTGCGCATCGCTGTAGGGGTCGCGGATCATGTCCACCGCACCCCATGCGCCGATGAAGATCGGGGCGACACCGCCCGCCGCGGTGGTCAGCAGCGCCGAGGTGGCGGAAGGCGTCCCGGACGGGGCGGCAAGCGCGTTGTTCGTCATGGCGATGTTGCCCGCCGGGATGTTCTTCAAGAGCCGATCCCACTCGGACAGGTCGGGCAGGATGGACTGCTTGCCTTCCATGTAGTCCCACAGTTCGGGACGGACCAAGGCACGCACCTGACCGGGGGCGTTCGCCGCGTTGGCAGTCATGAAGCGTGTCACCCCCGCCCGGAATGCGGCCCACTCGGCCAGAGCATCCACCGCCGTGGACGTGATCCCGTAGGTGGCCGCGCCCGCGATGACGCCGAGCGGTTGACCGTTGGCCCCGGTGCCGAGGAATGCCGCCTGATCCATCGCCGCGCCCATCGCGCCGCTCATGTCCCGCCGCACCGCCTGTTCCAGCGCCGCGCCGGACTGCTTGAGTGTCTTGCGCGTGATGCGCATCTGAATGCCGAGGTTGTGGTCCGGCGACATGGCGCGGTCAGTTGTGGCGTAGGTGGTCGGCCCAGCCACGTTTGCCGTCTCGCCGTCCGCCCAGCCAGCCGTCACGGCCGAGGTGGTCACCGGCCACTCCACCGCGCCCGCCTCGATGCTGATCATCTGCGCCCCCATGCGTGCCGCAACGCTGTCCTGGAACAGCCGGTCAATGATGGGGCGGGTCTGGATCGGGTTCGGGGTGCCGCTTGCGACGGTCTCACCAGCCCGGACTTCCAACGCCTGCCACGGCACCGGAATGCCCCGGAAACCGCCTTCGCTGCGCAGCTCGGTCACGATCTCGGCCGTTTGCCCATCGAGCTGACGTCCTTCATCGAGGGCCAGTGCAACCTGACGCATCTCGAAACCGGCCATGAGGTCGGCCCATTCCTGCGCCGTGCGGGTTTCCAACTCGCTGCCCGCGTCCCGGCGTTCGGTATCTTCCGCGATCAGGGCCGCGCGATAGCGGGTTTCGTTGGAACGGTATTCCCGGTCCAGTTCATCCATCTTGCGGACTTCATCCTCTGACGGGGTTTCTTTGCCTGCCATCTCGGCAAGGTTCTGGCGGATTTCGCTTTGCCGCCGGGCGACCTTCACTGATTCGAGCATAGTTTATCCTTTCTGCTCAACAGGGTTTGTGCCGGGCCGTTCCAGCGACTCGACTGCTTGCCGCCAATCTTGGCGGTCCTCTCGGGGCGGGGGATGCCCGCATTCGATCCTTGTCTTTCGGGTGTGACAACTCGGGCAAAGCGCCTGAAGGTTGCGGGGTTCATAGGACAGCTCGGGGTGCGTCCTGACAGGCTTGATGTGGTCCACCTCAAGCCGCCCACCGCAGCCGCAGGATTGGCAGCGATAGCGGTCGCGTTCGAGGATCTCGGCGCGCAACGCTTTCCAGCGCTTGGTGCGTGTGACCTTCCGGGAATGCCGGTGGTGTTCCTTGCGGATGCTCATGCGATGTCATCCGTCTCGGCAGTGATTTCGAGGAAGCCCCGGTTGTCGGGAACCTCCTTGATGCCGTCGATCTCGAAGGTGACGCCCTCGTGCACAAGACGGTCATAGCGGGCGATGCTGCGCCCGAACGCCGTCGCCCGGATGATGAAGCGGGTCACAAGCTTGTTGTCCCATGCGCCCGCGCTGAGGCGTTCAGCGTCGGACACGTCCCGCCGCCGGGCGAAGATCGCGGAGCCATAGTCTCCCCATTCACCTACAGACCCGCCGAATTGATCACGGCCGCTTTCAGTGTAGCGGCGAATTTGAATGCGCCGGTTCAGGCTTCCCGAGTTCAAAACCATGCCATCCTCGCTTTTGTCTGGGGTTGGGCCGCGATGCGCGCGCCCTGCGCCACGGCGAGGACAGAAGCCGCCGCCGCGTCGATCCGGCCGGTGGAGCGGACTTTTGCCAGTTTCAAATTGTTCGCCGGGTCGCGCAGGCACACCGCATCCGCAAAGGCTGAGCGCAGCAGCAGCGACGGCCGGGCCTTCACCAGCCCGTCGAAGGCGGCGCGGCGGAACCGCTCGCAATCCTCGCCGCCGTCACGGAAGCCCTGCCCACGCCAGACACATGGGGCGCGGACGCCCGCCCGGTTCAGCGCCTCGCCCAGCTCGGCCTGCTTGTAGCGGTCCATCGTGATCGCAATGACGTTCTGGCCTTCGACGTGACGCATCACCTTGGCCAGCCACGGGGCTACGGGCACGGTCTTGTCGCCGAGGACGGTCAGCTCACCGCGCTCCTGCATCTCGACGTATCGCCCAGCCACACCGTCCGCCTGTCCCCGGTCCAAGAGGCTGGGCATGGACGGGAAGGTGCCGAGGCATTCGAGCCGCCCGGTCTGGGGCCAGTAGAACGCCGCCGCCGTCATCGAGGCCGAGCCGCCGAGGTCAATACCGATCACAACGCCGCCTTCGCGCGGCGGCAGGGCGTCGGTTTCACAGTTCAACCACTCATCGAGGGTGATCAGTAGATCGCGCGCCTCGCCGGACACGCGCTCGTTGCGATTGTAGAGGCGGAAAGACGTGAGGCTTGAACCGCCGCGCGCAATCGCCCGTTTGGCTTGAGCTTCCAGCCATTGCAGCGAGCCGCCAATGCCGTGCGGCGCGCCGGGGTTTGCGATCAGCAGGCTTTCGGGGTCATCGGCGGGCAGGCCCGGCGCGGGCCGATGCTCTTGGACATAGGAACCAGGTGCCGGATCGTCGATCCACCGGGAAAACGGGTGCGTGTCGTCGCTGGCAGACGT
>CAZCOX010000098.1:0-11429 GCA_964500115.1 uncultured Rhodobacterales bacterium | reverse complement strand
CGCCGATCCTGCGGATATCGAGCCGCACCGAGCTATATAACTTCAGCGCATTGCCGCCTGTGGTGGTTTCGGGCGAGCCGAACATCACGCCGATCTTCATCCGGATTTGGTTGATAAAGATCACCATGCAATTCGACCGCGCGATTGATCCGGTCAATTTGCGCATGGCCTGGCTCATCAGTCGGGCGTGCACGCCAACGCTGCTGTCGCCCATATCGCCTTCAAGTTCGGATTTCGGCGTGAGCGCCGCAACGGAGTCGACAACGACTAGGTTTACCGCACCAGACCGCACCAAAGTGTCCGTGATCTCCAGAGCCTGTTCGCCGGTGTCAGGCTGCGAGATCAGCAGTTCGTCCAGATCAACGCCAAGTTTTTTCGCGTATTGCGGGTCAAGCGCGTGTTCGGCGTCGACAAAAGCGCAAACGCCACCCTTGCGCTGTTCTTCGGCCACGCAATGCAAGGTGAGTGTCGTCTTGCCCGAACTTTCAGGCCCAAAGATTTCAACGATCCGCCCTTTCGGCAAACCGCCAATGCCAAGTGCGATGTCGAGGCCGAGGGACCCGGTCGATGTCGCCTCGATATCCCGGATGGCGTTTTCGCCTCCCAGTTTCATGATGGAGCCTTTTCCGAACTGCCGTTCGATCTGCGCCAAAGCCGAATCGAGCGCCTTTTGTTTGTTCGAGTCGCGTTTGCTGTCCATTGTCAAAAGATCTGCCGTTGCCATCTGTTTTTATCCTTATTCCACACCCTTTGCCGGGCGACAATTGCTGCTTTCGTTCACCTCTTGTTCTCAATTGTTATGAGATCAAAAGAAGAACATTTCAACTTAAATCTTTCAGACAGAGTTGCGCGGCAGGGTTAAGGAGTGGTTTATGGATCACAAAAAATCAGGTGTTTGGGGCTGCGATGTTGGTTTTCTGGAAAGAGCGATTTGTGCTGTTGTCGGTGCCCAAGACCGGCACGCAGGCTTATGCCAAAGCGCTTGCCCCCCATGCGTCCATGGTGATTACCGATCCACCGGAACTCAAACATGCGCCGATCTATCGCTACAATCGCTTTTTCCGGCCGATGTTCGAAAAGCTTGGGGCGGACCATCTTGATATTGTGGCCGTTATTCGTGAACCGATCAGTTGGCTGGGCAGCTGGTATCGATATCGCCGTCGCGACGCCTTGATTGGTCGCCCGACTTCAACCCGTGAGATCGATTTTGACACGTTTCTGCGCGCCAGTTGCGATGCCAACCCACCGCCATACGCCAACGTCGGATCTCAGGCGAAATTCGTGGAGCAGCGCCCAAATGGCACCAAAGTGACACATATGTTCCGGTATGAAGATCAGGCGCGGTTTCGGTCGTTTTTGAAGGAACGGATCGGAACGCTTCCCGACATCCCACAGGTCAACGTTTCTCCGAACGCCACCTTGTCTGCGACGCCTGAAACGTTGGACTTGCTCCAGGAAATGCGCGCCGCCGATTTCGCTTTGTGGAACGGTCTTCAAGACAGTCCGCCGCGTTAATGCGGCGGTTCAGATGGGGCCACTTGCTGATTCACAACCGACGTTAATTCCGTTAGCGAAAATGGTTTTGAAATAAACGCGGATTCGTCGATACGCGCGCCTTGCGACTTGAACACATCCTCCGCATAGCCCGACATGAAAACGACCGGCACGTCGGGCCGCGTTTCGCGGGCTTTGCGCACCCAGCTTGGGCCATCCAGCCCCGGCATCACCACGTCGGTGACAAACACATCCACGTGCAGCGACGCGTCTTGCAGCAAATCAAGTGCGGCTTCCGCGCAATCTGCTTCGATCACCTTGAAACCGCGCAGCGACAGCGCGCGTGATGCAAAAGCGCGCACGGGCGCCTCGTCTTCCACCAGCAATACGACACCATCCCCCATACTGACTGGCTTTGGCGCAGGCCCGGGTTCTGGTTTCAGCTCAACCGTGTCTTCGACCAGATCTTCGCTGGCCGGGAACATCAGGGTGAAAACACTGCCCTTGCCGGGCACGCTGTCCACAAAGATAAAGCCGCCGGTTTGCTTCACAATTCCATAGACCGTCGACAGCCCGAGGCCAGTGCCCTCTCCGGTGCGTTTCGTTGTGTAAAACGGTTCAAAGACTTTATCGATCTTGTCACTCGGGATGCCAGAGCCTTCGTCGCGCACCCGAACTATGACATACGTCCCGGCTGGCACAGTGGCGCGGCCAACGGGCATCTGTTCGTCTAGCGTTTGCTCATCCGTTTCAATCAGGATCGTGCCGCCGTTGGGCATCGCATCCCGCGCGTTGACCACCAGGTTCATCATCACCTGTTCAAGTTGGCGCTTGTCGGCGCGAATGTTCGGAAGAACAGGGTTTTGGCGCAATTCCAGCGCCACCTTTTCACCCACCAACCGGTTCAACAACAGGGTCAGGTCTGACAGAACGTCACGGAGCTCCAGCCGTTCGGGGCTGAGCGTTTGTTTGCGCGAAAACGCCAGAAGTTGCCCAACAAGCCCCGCGGCACGATTGGCATTCTGGTTGATCTGCATCAGATCGCTGTATTCAGGATCGCCCTGATCATGGCGCAACAACAACAGGTCGCAATGCCCTGATATCGCTGTCAAAAGGTTGTTGAAGTCATGCGCAACCCCACCGGCAAGTTGGCCAATAGCCTGCATTTTCTGGCTCTGCACAAACTGAGCTTCAAGGCTTTTCAGTTCTGTCGCATCATTCAGAACGCCGATCAAAACGGTTTCCTGGTTTTCAACCACCCGCGTCAATGTCACCTGCACGTAAACCTCGCGATCTGATCGCGTCAGGCGGAGGAATTCTGACCTCCGTAACCCTTTGCCAGCCGCCGCATCCGCAAGCCAGTCGGCGATAGAACGCCCCAGCCCTTCCATGTAGTCCGCCACGGCTGTGTCAACGGGTCGTATAGCATGAAGCAGATCGCGCGCGGATCTGTTTGCGCTGAGAATTACCCCCTGAGACGACAGTTTGAGAAGCGGAACCGGAAGCGTTTCAAAACCCGCCTCTTCCTTTGGCAGGTCCTCCTCCAGCGTTTCGGCTGGTACGAAAACCACCTCTTCGCGGCCCATTCCCGCCTCTTGAACATTCAGCGTGTAAGGCGTTGAGACGCCGTCATGTTTACAGTGATGGATCGCTCCAGGCGTCAGCTGCGATTCTTCTATTAGATCACCGATTTGCCGAACGCGGCCACCGGCAAGCGCGCGCGCGGCTTCGTTCATCCAAAGAACGGTGCCACCGCGCCCCATCGTCAGGGTCGGATATTGAACCGCCTTATTGTCAACATGACCACGCTCTTCAAATTCCTCGATCCGCCAAAGCAAGGCGCTTGGGCCAACCTGATGCGCACTCACCCGCAGATGTTTGTCAGGCAAAACAACGGTTTCCGAGGCGATCCCATCTTTTACCGCAGCAGTCTGGACACGATGGATCAGCCCCGACGCATCAGCTACCAGAGCGCCGACGACGGTGCGCAATGTTTGCCCTTTGCCCGCCCGTAACCGTTTGGAGGCCCGGCGATTGGGTTTGATGACAACACCTTGCAAATCAGTGAGCAAACACGCCGCAACATCATGTTCGACGAGCAGGGAAATCTGGGCGAACGAATTGCGTTGCTGTCGCTCTGACCATTGGCCAAGCAGGTAAAGCACCAGAACGGCCAAGCCAAATGCCGCTGCGGCCGCCCACAACCCCGTGCTCAACGCCGGATGGGGCGCGATGAAACCCAATACGGCACTTGTGCCGCCAAAAAGCGCCAGCAGCGGCAACGAAGAAATCAGACGTTGGGTGTTTGACCCCGCACGGTCAAAATACGTCATATGCGGCCCTCGGGACGGTGTGGTCCCGCCATATGATCTGAAAGGGATTAAGCGACACTTAAGACGAAAACGCCTTAAAGTTGTATCTCACGCAGAATTTCTCGTCAAGATGGCCAAAAAGAACCCATCTCCCCCCATATCGAGGTCGAACCGGTGCTTCGATTTGCAATACCACGTGCCGTGACGTTCCAAAAAACCTTCAATTTGATCTTCATTTTCGGAATTGAAAACAGAACAGGTGGCATAGGCCAGATACCCACCCGGCGCCACCAACTGCGCCGCTTTGTTGAGTATCTGGGACTGCACCTTTTGTGTACGTTCCAGAGCCTCTGGCGTTAGGCGCCATTTGCCCTCCGGCGATCGTCGCCATGATCCGCTGCCAGAGCAAGGAACGTCACATAAAACAAGTTCGTAGGTCTCGGTTGGGTTGCTGACCAACTGCACCTTTGCGCCCGCCCGCACTGCACGGTCAGGCAGGTCTTTCATGCGCGCGGGATTGGCGTCATGCGCAAAGACAAGACTACCGGTTTTGGCCGCCATCGCCAGGGTCTTGCCACCGCCACCCGCGCAATAGTCCAGAACGCGCAGCCCGCGCTCCAAAGGCAATGCATCGACAACCGCTTGGCTTGCCACGTCCTGCAATTCGACCAGACCGTTTAGGTATGCTGAACTCTGGTTCACGCGCCGCATGCCGTGCGTCACTTCAAGCGCCGTTGGGCTGAGCGGATGCGGCTTTGTCTCAACCCCGTCTTCTGCGAGGTTTGCCTGTGCCTCTGCCACGTTGGTCTTGGCAAGGTTCACGCGCAGGAAAACGGGTGCCCGGCTTTTCAAAACCTCAGAATATAGATCAGATTTGTCCTGGAAATCTCTGACAAATATATCAAATATCCAGTCTTGAAGATCGGCTTTGACTGCCCCCTCGGGTTCTGATCCACTGACTTTTTCGGCTTGTGTCAGTTCGGCCAACGCGTGCCGGTCACCCGAAAACACCGTATCAGGATCCAGCCCGATCTGTCGCAAACGACCTAAAACCAAGCGGCGACCGTCAGAGCCACCACCTTGCGCAGCCACGCTGCGCCAGGATCTAAGGATATCAAACACATGATCACGCACCGCCGCGCGGTCTTTCGATCCGGCAAAGCGGGATCGGCGTGCCCAGTTGGTCAGCGTCTTTTCTGCGGGGCTGCCTGCCGTGATCTCGTCCATGATCTCTGCGGCGGCGGCCCACCGGGCGGCGGGCGTCATGGCCGCGCCCTAGGCAAGGCGGTAATTCGGCGACTCGCGGGTGATCTGTACATCGTGCACGTGGCTTTCCTTCAAACCAGCGCCCGTGATCTTTACAAATCGGCAGTCGGAGCGCATCGCGTCAATAGTTGCACAACCAGTATAGCCCATCGCGGCCCGCAGACCGCCGACCAATTGATGAATAACCGCGCCGGCGGATCCTTTGTAAGGCACCTGCCCTTCAATCCCTTCGGGCACAAGTTTGTCATTGGCGGCGTCTTTCTGGAAATACCGGTCGGCAGACCCGCGTGCCATCGCGCCAATGGAGCCCATGCCGCGATAGGCTTTGAAACTGCGGCCTTGGTACAGGATAACCTCGCCCGGGCTTTCATCGGTTCCTGCAATCATCGAGCCGACCATGGCACACGACGCACCCGCCGCAATCGCCTTGGCAAAATCGCCGGAAAACTTGATCCCGCCATCTGCGATTACCGGCGTGTCGCCCGCCGCCGCCGCGCAATCCAAAATTGCCGTGAGTTGCGGCACGCCAACACCGGCGACCATGCGTGTGGTGCAGATCGATCCGGGCCCGATCCCGACCTTGATTGCGTCCGCGCCTGCGTCGATCAAGGCCCGCGTCGCCTCCGCCGTGGCTACGTTGCCTGCGATCACCTGCACCTCGTTCGAAAGGGTTTTCGCGCGCTTGACGGCGTCGATCACACCCGCGCTGTGCCCGTGGGCTGTGTCGATCACCACAATATCAACGCCAGAGGACACCAACTCCCCTGTGCGTTCAAACCCGGCATCGCCCACGGAACTGGCAGCGGCGACACGCAGTCGACCCAGGTTGTCCTTACACGCCGTCGGGTTTACGACCGCTTGTTGGCTGTCTTTCAGCGTCAAAAGTCCGGTCAACTTGTCGTCGCGATCGACCACCAACAGCTTTTCGATCCGCCGCGATTTCATCAGGCTCAACGCCTCTTCGCGGTCGGCAGGTTCCCGCAACACGGCCAGGTTCTCGGAGGTCATCATCACGCTAACCGGCGTGTCATCCGATGTTGCAAACCGCATGTCGCGGTTGGTGACAATCCCGACCACGCGTCCGACGTTATCCACCACCGGGAAACCGGTGAAATTATACCGATCGATCAATGCCTTGGCGTCGGCCAGGGTCTGATCCGCACGCAGCGTCACGGGGCTGTACACAATCCCGGATTCAAAGCGTTTCACGCGCCGCACTTCGCGGGCCTGTTCCTCGACCGACAGGTTCTTGTGGATCACCCCCATGCCACCGGCCTGCGCCATGGTGATCGCCATGCGGCTCTCGGTGACCGTGTCCATTGCGGAGCTGAGCAGCGGGATATTGAGCGCAATGTTCTTGGTCACCCGCGTGCGCGTGTCAGCGGTCGCCGGAAGAACTTCCGAGGCCCCGGGCACAAGCAAAACATCATCAAAGGTAAGCGCCTCGCGAATCTCCATGGGACCCTCTTTCCTGGACCGTCGTTAGGCACGCACCCTTCGCATGGGTTGGGCGCAGGTTAAAGCCCCAATGCACGCTTTACCCGCGCCGCAGTCTGACGCAGGCTGGCGCGAGACACACAATGACCGAGGCACCATGACCCACGGATACAACACCGGCCGCCTGAACTTGCCCTTCACCGGCATTTGCACCTTTGCCAAAAGCCCGCATGTTGCGGATTGGACGGCCATTGATGCCGATGTCGCTATCTTGGGCGCACCGTTTGACGCGGGCACCCAATGGCGTGCTGGCGCGCGGTTCGGCCCGCGCGGCGTACGCGAGGCTTCCACGCTCTTCAGCTTTGGTCATGCCGGGGCATACGATCACGAGGACGACGCCACATATCTGGCCGATACCCGAATTGTTGATCTGGGCGATGCGGACATCGTGCACACGGACACCGTTCAAAGCCACGCCAACATTGCCGCCGGTGTACTGGCCATCCGCAACGCGGGCGCGTTGCCCGTGGTGATCGGCGGCGACCATTCCGTCAACATTCCCTGCATCGACGCGTTTGAGGGCCATGCGCCCTTTCACATCCTGCAAATCGACGCCCACCTTGATTTCGTCGATGAACGTCACGGCGTGCGCAACGGTCATGGCAACCCGATGCGCCGCGCATCCGAAAAACCCTGGGTCAGCGGCATGACGCAGGTGGGTATCCGAAATGTCAGCTCCACCGCCCGCGAAGGGTATGAGGACGCACGCAAGCGCGGCTCTGACATCCTTTCCGTCCGGCAGGCGCGCAGCCTTGGCCCCGGCGGCGTCGCCAACCGCCTGCCCAAAGGCGCGCCCGTCTACATCACCATCGACATCGACGCCTTCTGCCCCTCGATTGCCCCCGGCACAGGCACGCCCAGCCATGGTGGGTTTCTGTACTACGACGTGCTGGAACTGCTTCAGAAGGTCACCCAAAAACATGAAGTTGTCGGTATCGATCTGGTGGAGGTTGCGCCGGATTATGACCCGACCGGCTCAACTTCGATCCTTGCCGCACAGGTTTTGATGAACCTGCTTGGCTTCATCTTCCATGCCCGCAGCACAGGATAGGTCAGAATTCCGCCGATTTTTCTGCAACTGCAAAATGCCTGTTGCAGAGACCGCCCAGCTTGGAGTCATTAGATGAAAACCGACTCGATCAGTGACACCATGGCAGCACCGCTTACCGGCATTCGCATTCTTGACCTCACCCACGTTCTGGCCGGGCCCTATTGCTCGATGACGCTGGCGGATCTGGGGGCCGAAGTGATCAAAGTCGAACGCCCCGGCGTGGGTGACGACACCCGTGCCTTCCCGCCCTTTTCGGGCAACAAGTCCGCCTATTTCGCTGCCATCAACCACGGCAAATCCTCGATCGCGCTTGATCTTAAATCCGATCCGGATCGCGAGGTTTTTGAACGGCTCTTGGCCAAATCGGACGTGATCCTCGAAAACTATCGCCCCGGCGTGATGGATCGCCTTGGCTACGGCTGGGATGACTTGCACGCGCAGTTCCCCAAGCTGATCTACGGCGCTGTGTCCGGCTTTGGCCACACCGGGCCAGAGGCCAAGCGCCCCGCCTACGACATGGTGGTGCAAGCGCGCGGCGGCGTTATGTCGATCACCGGCGAAAAAGACCGCGAACCGGTGCGTGTGGGTGCGAGCATCGGTGACATCGTGGCGGGCATGTTCCTCGCCCAGGGTGTGCTGGCCGCTTTGTTTGATCGCGACCGGTTGGGCGTCGGGCGCAAAGTCGACATCTCCATGCTCGACGCGCAACTGGCCATTCTCGAACATGCCATAGCGATCACGTCCGTGACCGGAACAGCCCCAGGGCCCAGTGGCGCGCGACACCCCAGCATTGCGCCCTTTGAAACCTTCCACGCCTCGGACGGCCTATTCGTGATCGCCGCAGGCAATGACGTGCTGTTCGAAAAACTATGCGTGGCGCTTAACCTGCCGCTGGGCGGGGACGCGCGATTTGCCACCAACCCCGCGCGTGTCGAAAACGCCCGACTGCTTAAACGCCTGATCGAGGCCATCACAATCGACAACACCCGCGCGCATTGGATTGCCAAACTCGGTGCGGCGGGTATCCCAAGCGGGCCGATTCAGTCGGTCGATCAGGTCATGCGCGACCCGCAGATCCTTGCCCGCAACATGGTGGTTGACGTGCTTGACCGCAACGGACGGCCTGCCTTCAAGGCCGCTGGCAACCCGATCAAGATGACTGGCCTCAGCGACCCTACAGTGCGTAAACCGGCACCAGACCTTGATGGAAACCGGGGTGATATCCTGCGTTGGCTGGCCGAAAATAGCTGAGCCGCGTTATCGCTGACGTTCCAGATAGTGGTTCACATGCCGTTTGAAATCCCGCAGCGCGCCGGGAAATCCGAGTTCGGACGCGTCCTGCGTCGCCGCGCATATCTTGCCCCAGGGGCGGTCCACCATGAACCCGCCAAACAGAATAATGAAGCCCTGCAAGTCAGGAAACTTGACCTCTCTGGTGTCGCCCAAGCGATGCCCCACCCCCGCAGCCTCCCACTGCTCACGCGTCGGTGCGCGGTTGCCAAGGATCAACATCTGCGTGCGCCCCTTTTCGTGCATCGACCGCCACACCCCCGCCGACACGCTGCCACGCAGATAGCCAACAACGGGCGGCTCTTCCCGGTGGTAAAACGGGTGCAACACCTGCCGAAGCTGATTGAATTCCTCGATTTTCATGAAACGTCCCCAAGGTCTATAGCCGCAAAAACAGACGAGAACTCGAAACCGCACCGTAGCGCGTCACCAGACATGAAACAATCATAGCATATTTCGCCCGGAATGTCGTTTTGGCCGCAAACCGAGCCGCCGCAACGTCCGATAGATTCCGATTTGGTTAACCGCTCAGACGGCATACCCGCACCCACGATGCGCATCGAGCGGGAAGGGTCACTCCCATGCCGCGACACAAGAACTGACACTCTCAAAGGCCGCATGGCCGACCATGAGAGACCGGTTTCAGCAGGCTCTGGCAAATCCAGAGTACAGGTCCCGGGAAACCCCCGGATGATTAGAGAGCCGTCAGCACCGAAGCGGCGCCGCTTTCTCGGACATTGATGATCCTGCACACCCTGCCCGTCACCACGGCGGCGCGGGGCACAAGGCGTTACTGGTATTTTGCAGCGGTGATGAACTCGCCAAAGGCCTCGCACCAGATCAAAACAGTGTTGTACTCAGCCACGTTTACGCCCTCGGGCACATCCAGCAAAAAGCCACCAAAGCTTTTCACATCGCCGATCTGCACAGCCTCGGATTTGATCGGCTCAAATTCGTCCTCGTGTTCGACAAACTGCTTTAGCAGATAGAGCTTGTAATCCGGCCCCGGGGCCAGCGCGCCCTCATGTACGATCATCGTCGGCGAGACGCTGATCGTCCCTTCTCCCCAATGCAGCCGATCACTGCCGCGCAGGTCGCGGGTTAATTCGGCGGAAAACTCCGCATTCGCAGCCTCCGCCTGCAGCACTTCGGCGTCTGGTGACGGCGGTGCGGTCAGGATGGGCAGGAAATAGATGCCAAGGGCAAAGCCGATGGCCAAGGCCGCCCCATGGGTGATCAGGGCAAATATCAGTCGTCGCATTGTCATCCCCGTGCACGCGTACGCACATACCGTCGCATTACTGCACCCATCCGGTCAATGCATGGCCAGGGCCGCAAAGCATGACGCTCTGCATAAAGATTATGACGCAAATCACCTTTTTCCCGCGCCGCACCTGCCTATGATCACGACAAACCGCGCACCAAGGGATTCCCATGTCGAATCAAGACCCTCTCGTCGTTTTCACACCCTCCGGCAAACGTGGGCATTTCCCGGTTGGCACACCGGTTCTGACAGCCGCCCGGCAGCTGGGCGTTGATCTAGACAGCGTTTGTGGCGGACGCGGGATTTGTTCGAAATGCCAGATAACGCCATCCTATGGCGAGTTCCCAAAGCACGGCGTGACCGCGGTTGAAGGTGCGCTCTCGGACTGGAACAAGGTGGAGGCGCGCTACGACGAAAAGCGTGGGCTGAAACCGGGGCGGCGGCTGGGCTGTCAGGCGACCGTACAGGGCGACATCGTGATTGATGTGCCGCCTGAAAGCCAGGTGCACCGGCAGGTGGTCCGCAAAGCCGCGTCTGCGCGCGTCATTGAGATGGATCCGGCGACGCGGCTTTACTACGTCGAGGTCGAAGAACCCGACATGCACGAACCCACGGGTGACCTTGAACGCGTCGCGCGCGCGCTGCGGGATCAGTGGGATATCGCAGACGTCACCTGCGCCTTCCCGGTTCTCACTGGCCTGCAACCGATCCTGCGCAAGGGTGAATGGAAAATCACCGTCGCCCTGCACAAGACGTCCCACGACACCACCCCGCAGATCATTGCCGCTTGGTCCGGCCTGCACGAGGGTGGTCTCTACGGCCTTGCCATCGACCTCGGCTCAACCACCGTAGCCGCGCATCTGACCAACCTCGACACCGGCGAAGTGGTGGCAAGTTCCGGCATCATGAACCCGCAGATCCGCTTTGGCGAAGACCTGATGTCCCGCGTCTCCTACGCCATGATGAACCCCGGCGGCGATATGGAGATGACCCGCGCGGTGCGTGAGGCGATCAACACGCTGGCCTCGGAAATCGCAGCAGAGGCGCAGATCACGCCCGACCTGATCCTTGAGACGGTGTTCGTCTGCAACCCGGTCATGCACCACCTGCTCCTTGGCATCGATCCGGTCGAACTGGGTCAGGCCCCGTTCGCGCTCGCGACCTCCGAGGCGATGAACCTCACCGCGCGGCATCTCAACCTCAACGCCCTGCCCGCCTCGGCGCAGATTCACCTCCTACCCTGCATCGCGGGCCA
>CAZCOX010000097.1:0-11439 GCA_964500115.1 uncultured Rhodobacterales bacterium | reverse complement strand
TCGCCCTTGTAGCCAAGCCCCCCCATCAGATCAGCGAACTGTTCCAGTGTCAGGCCGGTGATCGACAACATGTCAGGGTTCGCTTCAAACCCACCGCGGCTGTCCTGACCGCGCAGCAGATCGGCAAGCCGTTCCAGCATATCGATGCGGATCGCCCGTTCGCCGGCGGCGCGATAGCCCGACACGGTGTGGTGCTCCGCCGGTGTGCCCGGCGTGTTCGGCACGGTCACCAGACCCGGAGGCGGCGCTTCGGGGAAGACATCAAGGTTCTTGGCAAGGCTCCACAGAACAAGCCGCAGCCGTGTCGGCGCTGGCTTGAGCAAAAGCGGCATGAAGATCGTGAATTGACCAAAGCGGATTCCGTGTTTGCGCAGCAATCCGCGCGCATCCTGATCCAGGGCTTTCACATCGTCAGCCACGTCAGCACGCGGCAGGACACCCATCGCCTCGACCATGCGGAAAGCAAAACCGCGCGCCAGACCTGTCAGCGTTTCATCCTTTTGCAACGCAATCAGTGGCTCGAACAAAGCTGCCACCTTACGGTCGATAAAGTGCTGCAAACGGCGCTCAACCTTTTGCGCAACATCCGCACCCGCCTCGTCATCCACAAACGCAACAACGCGCGGTTTGAACGGGTCATCCCCAGCGGTCAGTTTCCCGACCGCCTGATCGCCCCACATCAGACCACCCTGTTCGGTGAAATCCATTTCGGTGTCGGGCGCATTGTAAAACCGGTCAGCGCGCAGATGAAAATGCGGCGCCAAGGCCTGCAATGACGCGGTCTTCAGCGTCTTCGCCTCTTGCCCCGTCGCGTCCTTGTCCTGCCGGAACCGGAACCCCTCAAGCCGCCCGACAAATTCGCCTTCGACGGTCACTTCACCCTGATCGTTTACTTCGGCCAAGAGGGCCTCCTTCTGTTTCAACCGCCGCAAAAGCACGGATGTGCGCCGGTCGACAAATCTTTGCGTCAGACGCTCGTGCAAGGCATCTGATAGCCGGTCTTCTACAGCGCGTGTCTGCTCGCGCCAATGGCTTTCGTCATGCACCCAGCCTTTCCGCTGCGCGACATAGGTCCATGTGCGGATATACGCCAAGCGTTTCGACAATGTGTCAATGTCACCATCCGTGCGATCAATCCGGTTCACCTGCCGCCCGAGGAAGTCATTGGGGATACCGCCCCGTTCGTGCAGATGTCCAAAGATAACCTCCAACAGCCCGGCATGTTCCGCATGACTGATGCCACGGAAGTCCGGGATGCGGCAGACATCCCATAGGAGTTGTACCGACTTCGGGTCAGAGGCGCGGGCCACAACCTCCGTGACCTGGCTCAACGCCTTGAGCGCTTGCAGATCATCCGCTTCCCGCGCTTTGACAAGACGGTCGTCGTTTGGAGCGACCTCCAGCGAATGGATCAGAGTGTCGATGGTTGCAAACCGCAGATCGGCGCTGCGCCAGTTCAGCTTTTTCAGCGGTGTGAAGCGGTGATTGCAAATCGCTTCTGCCACATCTTCGTGAAGCGGTCCGGCCTCGCCCGTGACACCAAACGTCCCGTTTGACATGCCCCGGCCCGCGCGGCCGGCGATCTGTGCCAACTCATTTGGCATCAAAGGCCGCATCCGCCGCCCATCGAACTTGGTCAGCGACGAAAACGCGACATGGTTGATGTCGAGGTTCAGCCCCATCCCGATTGCATCGGTCGCCACCAGATAATCCACTTCGCCGTTCTGGTAGAGATCGACCTGAGCGTTGCGCGTGCGCGGGGAAAGCGCACCCATCACCACAGCCGCCCCTCCCTTCTGACGGCGCAAAAGCTCGGCAATCGCATAGACGTTTTCAACCGAGAACCCGACGATCGCCGTGCGCGGCTGCAAGCGGCTTATCTTTTTCGACCCGGTATAAGTCAGCTGGCTCATCCGCTCGCGCCGAACGAACTCAACCCCGTCCACAAGTCCCGAAATCGGCCCGCGCATGGTGTCGGAGCCCATAAACAGGGTCTCGTGCAGCCCGCGCATCCGCAACAGTCGGTCGGTGAACACATGCCCCCGCTCCGGGTCCGCACAAAGTTGGATCTCGTCGATCCCGACAAAGTCGCAGCCCATCCCCTCGGGCATCGCCTCAACCGTGCAGACCCAGTATTGCGCCCGCGCCGGAACAATCCGTTCTTCTCCAGTGACCAAAGCCACAACGGACGGCCCGCGCACCGCAACGATCTTGTCGTAGACCTCGCGCGCCAAAAGCCGCAACGGCAAGCCGATCATGCCGGTGCGATAGCCCAACATGCGTTCGATTGCGTAATGGGTTTTGCCTGTATTGGTCGGGCCAAGAATGGCCGCAACCCGCGCCTTTGCGGACATGCCGTTTGCCTTTTGCCGACCCGCGCCGGCGTCGCTTGATTAGATATCCGTGCCTGTCACCCGGCGCTCCAACCGCTCCAACGCTTCGATCACATCGGAATCATGCGGCCGCAAGACCAGTACCCGTGAATAGGCGTCATAGGCAAGCTCGGGCTTGTTCACCTGCTCAAAGATCGCGCCAAGGCCCCGGAGCGCACCAAAATGCTGCGGGTTCAGCACCAGCGTGCGTTCCAGCGCATCCGCCGCCGGACCAAACATATCGGCGGTGTAATAGGCCAGGGCCAGAGCATGCCAGCCTTCTGCAAACTCGGGCGCATGATCCGTAAGCGCCGTCAGATGCTCCAACGCCGCTTCGATGTCATCCACATCGAGCGCGTCTTTGCCCCGCTTCAACAGCAGATCCATGGTGGCAGAACCAGACTTTTCCCACTCCTGACGCACCTGCCATTCCAATCGGTCGGCAGCCTGTTCCGTCTCCGCCAGCGCCAGTTCTTCCAGCAGCGCTGCCAACCGGTCGTCGCTGTCTTGAGCAACGGCTGGCGCACCGCCCAAGGATACGGCAAAAAGAAATGCCGCAACGGCAGATTTGTATTTGCGCATTGTGAACCTCATAACCACCTCAGAGTTTAGCGTGAGGGGATCGAAATGCCAGCACGCAGTCAGAAATGCGCGATCACGAAGGAGACAGGCGTATGAGCGATGTTGTGACAGAGGCAGTTGCGGCCCTGAACGAAAAGCTGGGCGGCGGCGGCATTGACGGCACCGCACAATTCAATGTCGAGGGCGAAGGCAGCATGATCGTCGACGGCGACGGCGCGCGCGCAGGCGACGGCGATGCAGATGTCACCTTTAACGCCGATGCCGAAACCTATCGCGAGATTTTTGACGGCTCGCTCGACCCGACCTCGGCCTTCATGTCTGGCCGTCTGACAATCGATGGTGATATGGGCATGGCGATGAAACTGGCGGCATCGCTGGCCTGATGTCTGACCCGGCCCCTTACCGGTCTGATCTGGCCGAGGGGCCACAGACCGACGCGTATTGGCTGCGTACCTCTGACGGGGTGCGCATTCGCGTTGGTCATGCGAAGGGAGTTTCGGGCAAAGGCACTGTGTTCCTGCTGCCCGGTCGCACCGAATATATCGAAAAATACGGACACACCGCTGATGATCTGGTTGCCGGTGGCTTTGACGTTCTGACAATCGACTGGCGCGGTCAGGGCATGGCAGATCGCATTGGCGCGGACCCGATGGTCGGCCACGTGGCGCAATTCACGGACTTTCAGAAAGACTGGTCGGCGATGGTCAGCTTTGCCAAGGCTGAAAACCTGCCGCGTCCCTGGTTCATGATCGCGCACTCCATGGGTGGCTGCATCGGGCTGCGCGCACTTGTGAACGGGGCCGATATGAAAGCCGCAGTCTTCACCGGCCCGATGTGGGGGATCACCATGGCCCCCTACCTGCGCCCGGTGGCCTGGGCAGTTCCGCGGCTTGCAGCGCTCTTCGGACAGGGTCACAAACTGTCGCCCGGCACGTCGATCAAATCCTACCTGACCGAACCGTTCGAAAACAATATGCTCACGTCAGACCCGGAGATGTTCGGATATATGAAGCGCCAGGTCGAAGCAGAACCGCAATTTGGTCTGGGCGGCCCGTCCCTGACATGGCTGGGCACCGCATTGGACGAATGCTCGGCACTCAAGAAAGCCAAGTCACCGGCAATCCCCGCGCTGTGCTTCCAAGGCTCAAACGAACGGATCGTTGACACATCGGAAATCCGCGACCGCATGAAAGCATGGCCGGGTGGAAAGCTTTTGCTGGTAGATGGCGCCGAACACGAAGTTCTGATGGAGCACCCAAACACACGGCGTCAGGTCACCAGCTCGGCCATTTCGCTGTTTTCAAAGCTCAGTTGATCCGCGCAGTTGACCGGCCGTAATGTACGGCTTGCCCGGACGCGGCGCGCAAAACGGGTCTCCATTTTTCGGCAATATCAGCTTCGTCCGCCAAAACCGCGATGCGATCAAAGCGATCCAACGGCAATCCGTTTTTGTACATGGCTTTCAACGGCATCGCGATATCGATGGATTTGGTCAAAGGGTTCAGAACCAAAGCCTCGGCGCGTTCCGCGAAACTTTTGGTTTGCAGAACATGCACCATCGGCCCAATGCCGCTGCGCAAACCCCGGACCCAACCGACGCCACCCTCTGATGGGCGCGCCAAAGCGCCAGCCGTTTCTTCGTCATCGGTCAGGGTCAAAACAGATGGGATCCGCCCGGTGTTCGGGCCAAAGAACTCGTTTGCAAACCTGTCAAGGCTCACCCCGCAAGCGAGCACGTTTCTCAGGCCCGGTATCGCATTTGCTTCCAGAAATCCGCAGTCTTTGGTGGGCGGTTTGCTGATGTCTTCGGTCATGTAGTCGATACCGACCACCGGCATGCGCATTGCTTGACCGATGCTTTCACTCATTAGCCTGACGGTCTCGTGCGTGACGTCTGTCAGGTCGCTCATGTCTGCGCCAGTGCCGCGCATCGCAATGTCGTGCAATCGTACCGACATCCCTTTCGGAACGCGGCTTTGTAGCGTCAGCCCCTGACGTTTTAGGTTTCGATCCAAATGCCCATCGAATTGGAGCTTGCCCACTTGGGTAGACGCGATTGGATCAGCCAATCGCCGCGCTTCCCGTTGCTCCAATAGCTCTAAAACGGTCGACACGCCGTCACCAAAAACCACAGGTCGCGTACGGCACGCGGTACAAAAGAATTTACCACGCAACACCATAATCCGGTGAAGCTCACCCTTGAGCATGCGCTCTACCATAACCGGTGCGTCACCGAACGCGGCGGCCAATTCGAAACCCTTAATGAGCGCATCTTCGTCATTGATATCGACGGTCACGTTCTTAGACTGCAAACCATCACTGGGCTTAGTGATGCAGGGGAACCCGACCTGCTCAATCACCGAATTCAGTTCGTCTTTGGACCGAACAAGCGCGCCGTCTGCAATTGGTAATCCAATCGACCGCAAGAACTGTTTCGCTGCTGGCTTGTTGTGCTCGATTTCTCTGAAAATGAAGCTGCTCTCCGCGACGCCAGTTTCAAAAGCAACCATTGAGTTGACACCCCAACCGTACTGCCATGTCTTGCGCTTGGCCTTAACCGGCAAGTACGGGATCGACCTGGCGTCCGATGCTTCCATCAACAGTTTGGCCTGAAAATCCGGGTGCTTTTCCTTGCAGGCCCGCAATGCAGCACGCAGCTTTGCGCCAAAGTCTTTCACATCGATGGTCTTGTCCGCAAACGCGTTCAGCGACCGCGAGGCGAAGTCCAGGATGTTCAGCGACAAACCGGCGTCGTGATAACCGATCCACGACATCAACCGACCACTCTCATCCCGCGTTCCATGTGCATTTAAGTGTCCGCGCTCGGCCGTGAGTGCGGCAAAAGCCCAGGAAACCAGCCACTCGGCAATCGCGCGTTTTTGGTCCAACCCTTCCGACCATTCAAACGGAACCGGTGCCGACAAAGGCTCGGAAGCGGCTGTCATCGCCTCAACACCCCCCATCATCGGCTGTTGCGACAGCACAGCGTCATCCCATGTCACCACCCCGACAGGCGTCGCGGCATACGGGTTTGGCCCGGTATAGATGCGGTGAATGCGGAAAAACTGCTTCGGCGCCACGGTGGTTTGCCTTTCCTTGTCGTCAGACCGACTTACGCCTTGCCAATCTCGTGCACACCCCGCGCCTCTGCCGTCGCAGCCGCACGCATCCAGGAATGCTCGGACGAGATGAAGAAACAACTCATGCCATACTTTGACCAGTCCTGCGCCTTCTGCGCGTTGGCCACCCAGGACACATAAGCCTTTCCAGCCGCCTCCGCCGCTTTGCCGACACGCTCCATCGCCGCCCAAAGGTCATCGGAATTCTGGTTGTCGTGGCCGTATCCCACCGACAAATCGGCAGGCCCCAGAAACAGCGCATCGATCCCGTCAGTCGCCGCAATCGCCTCGGAGGCTTCGACGCCTTCCGGCTCTTCGATCTGGGCCATGACCACGGTTTCCTGCCCGGATTTCTTCAGAAGGTCTGGCATGGATTGGGTGGCATATCCCGCCCAGCGGGACGATCCCGCATAGCCGCGCCCGCCGCGGCCATACCGCGCAGATCGGGCAACATCGGCGGCTTTCGCGGCGCTGTCCACATGGGGGACCACCACCCCGACCGCGCCGCAATCCAGCGCCTGCAAAATCTCGCGTGGGCTGCCGTCACCCACACGGACCATAACGGGAAAGTCCAGTGCCCGCCCCATCGCGCAACACGCATCAATGACACTCCGGTCAAAGGGCGCATGTTCCACGTCCAGACAGACGAAATCCAGTTCGGATTGCGCGAGCACTTCGATCAGCTGATAGGCCGGGGTTTTCAGGAACGTCCCGGCCATTGGCGCACGCGACAAAAGCCTTTGGCGAAAACTGTCGATCTGCATAAATGGCCTCCCTCGCATTTCGCGCCCAACCTACGCAGACTGCGCCCGTTGGCAACCCTCTGGGCAGATCCGGCGTTGGCCCTATGATGACAGATATGACAGACCCGGTTCTCAGCTTCACCGAGCGCGGCATCTACTGCGCAGCGGGCGAGTTCTATATCGACCCCTGGCACCCGGTTGACCGCGCGCTCATCACCCACGGGCATTCGGATCACGCCCGACCAGGACACCGGCATTACCTCTGCACGGACGCGTGCGCACCGGTCATGCGGCACCGGCTTGGGGATATCCGCGTCGAAACGATTGCCTTTGGCGAAACGCGCCAGATCGGGGGCGCGCGGGTCTCGTTTCACCCGGCGGGGCACCTGCCCGGCTCGGCACAGATCCGGGTCGAGGTGGAGGGCGAGGTCTGGGTCGCGTCAGGCGATTACAAGGTCGTGCCCGATGGCCTCTCCGAACCGTTCGAGCCGGTCAAATGCCACAGCTTCATCACTGAATGCACCTTTGGCCTGCCCGTGTTCAAATGGGACGATCAGGACGTCGTTGCCAAAGAACTGAATGCGTGGTGGGCCGGAAATGCGGCTGACGGCAAAGCTTCACTTCTGGGCGCGTACTCCCTTGGCAAGGCGCAAAGGCTTTTGGCTATGGTCGACCCAAGTGTGGGGCCGATCCTCACCCACGGCGCGGTCGAGAACACGAATGCCGTGCTTCGCGCACAGGGATATGCGCTCCCTGACACTGTTCACGTGACCCCGGATGTCAATCCAAAAGACTATCCCGGTGCCTTGGTCATCGCTCCGCCTTCAGCGCTTGGGTCGCAATGGTCGCGCCGGTTTGGCACGCAATCGACGGCGTTCGCCTCCGGCTGGATGCGGTTGCGCGGTGTGCGGCGCAGGCGCGCAGCGGATCGGGGGTTCGTAATCTCGGACCACGCGGATTGGGATGGCCTGATGCAGGCCATTGGCGAGACCGGCGCGGAAAACATCTATGCGACACATGGTTACACGGATATCTTCGCGCGATGGCTGAACACGCATGGCTACAATGCGCAAGTGGTTCCGACCGAATTCGGCGGCGAAGATGACGAAGCGGAGGAAGCCGCATGAAAGATTTCGCTGCCCTTTTCACAACCGTCGATCAGACCACCAAAACGAGCCTCAAGACCAAAGCGCTGGCCGGTTTTTTCCAGACAGCCAGCGATGAGGACAAGCTTTGGACCATCGCGCTATTCTCAGGCCGTAGGCCAAAGCGGGCCGTGACGACCACTCAACTGCGCGAATGGGCGGCAGAGGTCGGTGGCATCCCGCTTTGGCTGCTCGAAGAAAGCTATCCCATCGTTGGCGATCTTGCCGAAACGATTGCGCTCACACTGCCCCCACCGTCGCGGCAGAGCGACCTGCCACTGACCCACTGGATCACCGAACTCAAGTCACTGGCAGCGCTCGATATCGAAGAGCGCAAGACCCGCATTCTGGACGCGTGGGACCAGCTCGACCCAACCGAGCGGTTCCTCTTTAACAAACTGATCACCGGCGGCTTCCGCATTGGTGTGAGCCAGAAACTCATGACTCGCGCCTTGGCGCAAGCCACCGTGCAAGAGGAGACAAGCCTTGCCCACCGGCTTATGGGCGGCTGGACGCCAGAGACGACCGATTACCACACCCTGATCGAGGCCGAAGACGCCGCAGCAGACGACAGCCGCCCCTACCCGTTCTACCTTGCCTACCAGTTGGAGGACGGGCCAGAGAGCCTTGGCGCCCCCGAAGACTGGCAAGCCGAATGGAAATGGGACGGCATCCGCGGACAAGTGATCCTGCGAAATGGCACCCACCACGTCTGGTCGCGCGGCGAAGAGCTGATGACCGACCGCTTCCCGGAATTCGCTCGCCTGCCGGATTTTTTACCAGATGGTATAGTTTTGGATGGTGAGATCGTCGCGTGGGATGGCAGCCAGCCCTTTCCCTTCAACACGTTGCAGGCCCGGATCGGACGGAAGACAGTGCCGAAGAAGCTACTGAAAGACGCCCCGGTCATTCTGCTCGCTTACGATCTGCTCGAAGAAAGCGGCGAAGACCTGCGCGACCTGCCGTTGAAAGACCGCCGCGCGCGGATGGATGCGTTGCTGCAAAACCTGCCGGGCGACGCCCCCGTCCGCCCAGCGCCGCCGCTGGCTTTTGACACGTGGAGCGCGCTTACCGAAATCCGCGCCAGCGCGCGCGATGCGCGTGCTGAGGGGCTGATGCTCAAACGGCTGGACAGCCCCTACCTGTCGGGCCGCAAGAAAGGCGATTGGTGGAAATGGAAGCTCGATCCGCTGACAGTCGACGCCGTGATGATCTACGCGCAACAAGGTCACGGGCGACGCGCGAACCTGTTCACTGATTTCACGTTCGCGGTCTGGAACGGCAACGACTTGGTTCCCTTCACCAAAGCCTATTCGGGACTCACCGACAAAGAATTCCGCGAAATCACCGCCTGGGTCCGAAAGAACACCCAGCAGCGGTTTGGCCCGGTTCGGCAAGTGACCCCGCACCATGTCTTCGAGATCGCTTTTGAAGGCATCCACGCCTCGCCCCGTCACAAATCGGGCATCGCGCTGCGCTTCCCTCGCATGTCCCGTTGGCGACATGATAAGCCGGTGCAAGAAGCCAACACGCTCGACGACCTGAAGGACCTGCTGGAAACCTATGGATAAGCCCACCGCCGCCGCGCCCTTGGCGCAGATCACCCCGCCCAGCGCGGGTTTGCCTGCCAATGCCTGTGACGCCCATGTTCACCTGATCGGCGACGACTTTGCTTTGTGGGACGGTCGTGTCGAAAATCCGCCCGCCGGGTCGCTGGAGACATGGCTCAACGCTTACCGCACGCATCTAAACGCGCTGGGTTGCACACGCGGGGTGATTGTCCATTCCATCCTCTATGGCCGCGACAACAGCATTACGCTGGAAGCCACGAAGCGTTTGGGCGACCAGTTTCGTGCAGTGTGTCTGATTTCCGACGACGCAACAGAGGCCGAAATCGCTGCACTCGCCGGGAAGGGATGCAAGGCGGTGCGGCTCAACTACGTTCATGGCGGCTTGCTGAGTTGGGACGGCATGAAGCGCCTTGCCCCGATGCTGGCGGATCACGGGTTGCATGTCGAAATGCTCGCCCATTCACATCTTCACTTGGAGGAGCTTGCGCCCCAAGTGCCGCAGCTTCCCGTCCAGATCGTGTTCGACCACTGCGCCTGGCCAGACCCGAGCCTTGGTGTCACCGAAGGACAAAAGGCGCTCGAACAATTGCTGGCAGACGGTCACTGCTGGACCAAGCTCAGCGCCACGTATCGCCACACACCGGAACCGCAAACGCTCCTCCAGCGTCTGGCCAATGCCAACCCTGACCGCATCCTCTGGGGCAGCGACTGGCCGCATCTTATGCTGAACGGTGTGCCAATGCCGGACGCGGGCCAGCAACTGAACACGCTGCTCAATGCGATCCCGGACGAAACGACCCGGCAGAAGCTCTTCGCCGACAATCCAGCCAAACTCTACGGTTTTGCCCCTTGAACATCCCCACCGCGCGGCACAGGTTTCACCGTAACGAACAAGGAGACACCAGATGCTGCGCTTTCCCGCCCCGACCTATGACGCCAACGCCGTAAGCGGCGGCAAAGACCTTGGCGATCTGCCGGAATGGGATCTGACAGACCTTTACGCATCAGATGATGCGGCTGAATTAAAGCGCGACCTCGACTGGCTGGAAGCCGCATGCAAGAGCTTTGCGGAAGACTACGAGGGCAAACTGGCTGATCTGGATGCCGCCGGTTTTCTTGAAGCCATCCACCGGCACGAGAAGATCGAGAACATCGCGGGTCGCATCATGTCTTACGCGGGCCTGCGGTACTACCAACTGACGACCGATGCCGAGCGCGCCAAGTTCATGTCGGACCATCAGGAAAAGATCACGATCTACACGACGCCATTGGTGTTCTTCACGCTGGAACTCAACCGCATCGAGGACGAAAAGATCGACGCGCTGTTTGCGGCCAGCGATGACATCGCCCGCTACAAACCCGCCATCCGCCGCATCCGGGCGATGAAGCCCTATCAACTGTCGGATGAAATGGAGAAATTCCTGCACGACCTCGGCGTGGTGGGCGACGCATGGGAGCGTCTGTTTGACGAAACCATCGCTGGCCTTGAGTTTGAGGTCGATGGCGAGCCGCTCAACATCGAAGGCACGCTGAACCTGCTGACGGAACAGGACCGCAGCAAACGCGAAGCGGCATCGCGCGAACTTGCATCCGTCTTCGCCGACAACATCAAAATCTTCGCCCGCGTGCACAACACGCAGGCCAAGGAAAAAGAGATTATGGACCGCTGGCGCGGCATGCCCAGCGCGCAAACCGGGCGGCACCTGTCGAATGATGTGGAACCCGAAGTGGTCGAAGCGCTACGTGACGCGGTGGTCGCCGCCTACCCCAAGCTGAGCCACCGGTACTACGAGCTCAAACGCAAATGGCTTGGCCTCGACAAGATGCAGGTCTGGGACCGCAACGCACCTCTGCCCATGGAAGCGACCCGGATCGTCGATTGGGACGAGGCAACTGAGACTGTCATG
>CAZCOX010000096.1:0-11460 GCA_964500115.1 uncultured Rhodobacterales bacterium | reverse complement strand
TGCACGCGCTGCAACCGCTGCTGACAGACATCACGTCGGCCTACATGTGCCTTTGCACCGACGACCGAAATCCGCTCGACATCGCCGAGCAGGGGCACCTTGATTACATGATCCGCACCCTGATCGACCTCGGCACATCGCCGCTGGCAGGCTATCGCGCGGCGTCGCTCTCTGCGGCGGAGGCGTTTGGCCTCAAAGATCGCGGCCAGATTGCGCCGGGCAAACGTGCGGATATCGTGGCGATCACGTCGCTGGAGGCATGCGATGTGCAACGCGTATTCTGTGCAGGTGTTGAGGCGACGGAAGAAACCTTTGCAAAGCGCGGTCATATCGATCCGGTCGGTCGCGCGTCCGTCAAGGCGCCCACCGTAACCGCCGAGGATTTCCGTGCGCGCGCCAACCGCTCTGAGACTGATGTGATCGGGATCATCGAGGGAAAGATCATCACAGAGCATCTGCAGGAAACGGTGCCGGTTGAAGATGGAGACAAACGCCCCGAGCCCGACCGCGATCTGGTGCGCATCGCGGTGGTCGAACGGCACGGTAAGAACGGCAACATCGCAACCGGCTTTGTCAAAGGGTTCGGGCTCAAGGCTGGTGCGATTGCCTCCACTGTCTGCCACGATCACCACAACATCGCCTGCGTGGGTGTGGATTATGCGGATATGGCAGTGGCGTCGAACCGGCTTGGCCAGATCGAAGGCGGGTTTGTTGTCGTCAAAGATGGTGAAGTCTTGGCCGAATTGGCCTTGCCGGTAGCGGGGTTGATGAGCCTGGCACCATTTGAAAAGGTCCGCGAAGGTCTCGAAGACCTCCGCGCAGCGGCGCGCGACCTGGGCGTGACCTTGAACGAGCCCTTCCTGCAATTGGCGTTTCTGGCGCTCCCGGTCATCCCCGCGCTCAAAATCACCGACCGGGGCATGGTAGATGTGACGAAGTTCGAGATCATTCCATAAGGTCTACTGCTGTGCTGCTTTCAGGAGTTCAGCCAAGAGCGGGTTCGGATACCGCCGCTCCAGCGTAATTGCATAAAAGATTTCGTGCAGGTCGAGCATCGCAGCCTGCAGCAGCTCCCCGCGCACCAGTTCGTCCTGAACAACGATGGGCGGGATGACGGCCAAACCGATATCCTGTCGCGCCAGCAGGCGGATCATGGCCATGTCGTCGACTTCTGCGGCGATGGTAGCCTCGACCCCGATCCGACGAAGCAGGGCGTCAAAGGCTTCGCGGATTTGTGTGTCTTTCGTTGGCAGGATCAGCGGGTGCTTGGCGACCAAATCCTCCAGGGTCAGGTTGCCCGTAACGCGCGCCGGGGTTCCAAACAAACCGATGGTCTGGTCAGCCAGCTTCTGTGTTTGGTACCGGCTCAGCGCGTCCCGCGCGGGTGGGGTATTGGCCAAAAGAACGTCGAGGTTCAACGCGTCCAGGGCTGCGTATAACTCCACCGCGCTGCCGGATCGCAGTATAACTTCCACGTTCGGTCGGCCCAGAACTGGAGCAAGAAACGAAAGCTGAAAGTTGCGCGACAGAGTCGACAAAGCCCCGACACGCAGCGCGCGGGCCGGGCGTGCCGTCTCGCGCAAGGTGTCGAGCAATTCTTCTCCGGCGGCAAAGATCGTGTCCGCGTGATCAAGCGCGATGCGGCCCGCTTCGGTCAGGTGCAGCGCGCGGCCACGCCGTTCGAACAGGGCCTGACCAATCCGAGCCTCTAGCTGCTTGATCTGTGCCGACAAGGCCGATTGCGACATGTTCAATCGCTCTGCCGTCCGGGTCAGGTTTCCGTCATGGGCGACCGCCCAGAAATACCTCAGGTGATGGTAATTCAAATCCGCCATATGTTCGATTTAATCGAACGATAGCGTGCAAACAATGTATTTTTCATCTCAATGGCGCGGCTCTAGGTGACACGCCAGAGCACAAAAACCACGAGGGATGCCATCTGATGTTGAGTTTATTGCCCCTTCTGACACCGGCCCTGTTTGCCATTGTCGGCCTTGTTTACATGCAGCGCGAGATGCCACGTGCGTCCGACCAGTTGAAGATCGGCGAATACGCGGGGCTTGGCGCAATTGGTCTTTCGGTCCTGTCCCTCCTGGCGCTGATCTTTAACGGATCGGCCACCAGCCCACTGATTGGGTTTGCCGGTTTTGGCTTTGCCGCGCGGCTGGATGCGGTCAGCATCACGATGCTCCTGCTGGTCAGCTTTATCGGCTGGATCGTCATGCGCTATGCGATCACCTACACAGACGGCGAACAGAACCAGTCGCGCTTTCTCGGGCGGCTCAGCTTTGCATTGGCGGCGGTTTTGCTGCTGGTTTCGGCGGGCAACCTCTTTCAACTCATTATCGGCTGGGGCGCGGTTGGCCTTTGTGTGAACCGGCTCTTGTTGACCTATCCCGGTCGCGCCGCCGCACAACGCGCGGCACGCAAGAAAGGGATCTGTTCGCTGGCCTCTGACGCTGGCCTGATCGGCGGCGCGGTTGCGCTTTACATCGCCTATGACAGCGCTGACATCGCAACCATCGTTGCAGGTGCCAGCGCGGGTGAAGGCGGGTTTGCCGCCCTGTTCGCCGCAGCCCTGTTGGCCTTTTCGGCACTGTTCAAATCTGCGCAAGTGCCCACCCATGGTTGGCTGACGGAAGTTATGGAAGCGCCAACACCGGTATCCGCCTTGCTGCACGCAGGCGTGGTGAATGCGGGTGGTTTCCTCCTGATCCGCTTTGCGGACGTGATGCTGCTGTCGCCCGGCGCGCTCAGCGTGCTGGCGATCCTTGGCGGGTTCTCGGCACTCTTCGGCGGGCTCGTGATGCTGACACAACCATCGGTGAAAACATCGCTGGCGTGGTCCACCGTGGCGCAAATGGGCTTCATGATCCTGCAATGTGGTCTGGCGCTCTTCCCGCTGGCGCTCCTGCACATCGTGGCGCACTCGCTTTACAAGGCGCATGCGTTTCTTGCTTCAGGTGGCGCGGTCGCGCAGGTCGCCTCGATCCGTCGGCCCGGCCCGGTGGCCATTCCCAATGGCAGGGCTGTGCTCAAAGCCTTTGCGCTGGCGCTGACCATTTACGCCGTGATTGGCTTCCTGATCGGGGTCGATGGCAAATCGGCGCAGGCGCTGGCACTTGGCGCAGTGCTGGTGATGGGCGTGGCCTACCTTTTGGCGCAGGGTCTCGCAGACGCGGCACCCGGTGTGCTCACACAGCGCATGGCGATCTACTCAGTCGCCACCACGCTCAGCTATTTCGCGCTGCAATCCATCGCGATCTGGCTCTATCAGGGCAGCTTGCCGATCACACCCGCCCCGGGACCGCTGGAATGGGCGCTTATGGTTCTGACGATCATCAGCTTCGGTGCGGTCGCACTCGCACAGGCCACTTTCCCCAACTGGGCGAGCCATCCGGCAGCACAGGGCTTGCGGGTGCATCTTTCAAACGGGTTTTACCTCAACGCGGTGTTTGACCGGGTCACCGGCGGCTGGGCCGCGCGGGCACGGTAACGGACTGGGACAGGAGATAATAACATGCTGACAATGGTTGAACGGTTTTCCGGCCCTGCGCTTGAGATTATGGCAGGGGCCAAGAACGCGGCCACGCACATCCCGCCGCTCTGGTCATTGGATGCGACGGTTGCGGTAAACCCCTATGTGGGGCAAGCGGGTGAGCCGCTGCACATGGCGGCAGCACGTCTGGCGCGAGTCGCAGGTGTCCGCACTGTGGCGGATCGCGCGGATTTCAAAGCCAAGTTCGAAGCTGGCGACATTACCCGCGACGATCTGCAAGCGGCGCTTGACGACTTGCCGCAAGCCGCCGCAACAGTCGATGACCTGATTGCCGCGATGGACGCTGAGCGCCCTGAGTTGAAGACGTTGCCAACTCTGGCTGATCTGGCGGAAGAGGTGGCAGACGTGAACTGGCCGGATTTCGTTTCCGAACGGATCGGCCACTTTGCGGCAGGCCACTACGATGCGGGCCAAGCGCTTTGGCCCGCGCCGAAGCAACGGGTCTGGCTGGCGTGGCGCGCCTTTGCGCAGCGGGATCTGACACCAGAGATTTTCGGCCTGACCGGCTTTGCCGCGCGGGTGACTTCCATGTCGCTCTCCGCACGCGGCGCGCTGACCAAATGTGCCGAGGATATGGGTATCACGGCTGAGGCTTGTGAAAGCTATTTCCACACACTGCTCATGCGGCTGGGGGGCTGGGCACAACTGGCCTCGGGTGAAGCGTTCCGCGCCAACCTCAAGGGCGACGGCAATGACGATATCACCGATCTCTTGACCGCGAAGCTTGTGTTCGAGGCAGCGCTTCTGGACCGTTACAAAGACGAAATCGGCGAAAAGTGGCAGGCCGTTCTGGCCCAGCACGCAGAGCCGATAGACCCCAGCGCCGATGATATGATCGACGCGGTTCTGCAATCCGCCGCTGATCTGGCGGCGGCGCGGTCGCTTGACGTGACACTTTCTGAACCCGTTGAAGCCAAGGCAACAAAGCCCTCTATTCAGGCGGCCTTCTGCATCGATGTCCGGTCCGAGGTGTACCGCCGCGCGCTCGAAGCCTCCGGCGACGGCATCGAAACCATCGGTTTTGCGGGCTTCTTTGGCATTGCTGCCGCACACAACGCCTTTGCATCGGATGTGACCGAAACACGCGGGCCGGTCCTGATCAACACCGGCGCGGATACGGCCACAACCGACCCTGACGTGACCGATGCTCTGACCCGCGTCGCCCGGCGGGTGACGCGCGCCTGGGGCCGGTTCCGGCTGGCGGCGGTTTCTAGCTTTGCGTTTGTCGAAGCCACTGGCCCGCTCTACCTCGGCAAACTTGTGCGTGACGCGCTCGGCCAGAAGGGCCCGCAGGGTTACAACGATCCAGCCCCGTCTTTTGCGCCAAACCTGACGCTTGAAGACAAGATCGGCATGGCGACCGCCATCCTGTCGGGCATGTCACTCAAATCGGGTCTTGCGCGGCTTGTTCTGCTCGCTGGTCACGGGTCGGGTGTGGTGAACAACCCGCATGCAAGCGCGCTTCAATGCGGTGCCTGCGGTGGGCATGCAGGTGATGTGAACGCCCGCCTTGTGGCGCAACTGCTCAATGACCCTGAGGTACGGAAAGGGATGGTTGGGGCCGGCCTTGACGTGCCGGAAGAGACGCTCTTCCTCGCCGGTCTGCACGACACGGTTACGGATGAGATGACCCTGTTCGAGGGCGATTTGCCGAAAGGCCATGATCACAACGCCGACATCAAGACGCTCAAAACGGCGCTCAAACAGGCGGCCAAGATCACGAGGGGCGAACGCGCGGCGCGGTTGCCGCGTGCCGACGATCAGGCGGCTCTGCTGCAACGGGCCAAAGACTGGTCCGAGGTGCGCCCCGAATGGGGCCTCGCCGGGTGCTCTGCCTTTATCGCGGCACCCCGCACCCGGACAGCCGGGCGCAGCCTTGGCGGGCGGTCGTTCCTGCATTCCTACAACTGGCAGGACGACACGGATTTTCAGGTGCTCGAATTGATCCTGACCGCGCCGGTGGTCGTGGCAAGCTGGATCAGCCTTCAGTACTACGGGTCTTCCGTGGCCCCGGATGCGTTTGGCGCGGGCAACAAGCTCTTGCACAACGTCACCGGCGGCATCGGCGTGACCGAAGGCAATGGCGGCGTGCTACGCGGCGGACTGCCCTGGCAGTCAGTGCATGACGGCGACAAGTTCATGCATGATCCACTGCGGTTGACCGTGGCTGTTGAGGCACCACGGGAAGCGATCAGTGATATCCTCAACCGGCATGCCGGGGTTGCTGACCTCTTTGATAACGGTTGGCTGAACCTCTACGCGATGGACGACGAAGGACGTCTTGCTTGGCGCTATCGCGGCAAAGGTCAGTGGTCTGCGCTGCGGGGCGGCGAAGCGGCTGTCAGCATCGCGGCAGAATAAAGCGCGTCAGGGCTGGGTAACGTCGACCGACACGCCCAGCCCGCGCAACACGTCCCAATAGGTCGGGAAGGTTTTTGACACGCAGTCCGGGTCTTCGATCCCGACGCCATCTACCTTGAGCGCCGCCAAAGCAAAGCTCATCGCGATCCGGTGGTCGGCATAGCTGTCGATCAGGGCTGGGCGTGACTGACCGATAAGGTTCGGCATCGCGTTCACGATCAAATCGTCGCCTTCGACAGTCGCCAGATCAGGATGAATTTGCGTCAGCCCTTTATGGACCGCTTCGATCCGGTCACATTCCTTGACCCGCAGGTTTTCGATCCCGGTGAACCGCACAGGCGTTTCGTTGAACGCCGCCAGCACCGCCAAGGTCGGCACGGCGTCCTGCATCTGCGCCCCTTGGATCTCTGCTGGCATGTTCGGGAATGCGCGGATCACGTCATAGGCTTTTGCGTCAGGCTGGTTCATGTCGCCGGGTGCCGTGCCGATGTCGATCTGACCTTTGGTCAGCGCCTCCATGCCCCACAGATACGTGGCCGCACTTGCATCCGGCTCCACGCTATAATCTGTGGCGGTGTATCCGCCCGGGGTGATCACGATCTCGGCCTCTGATGGGAACGCCACCTGCGCCCCGAAGGCGCGCATGACTGCTGCGGTGATCTGCAAATAGCCAACCGCACCGATCTTGCCGCCGCCGATCCTGATCCGGGTTTCGCCATCCCCCATCGCGGCCAGCATCATGATGGCCGAGATATACTGGCTCGACAGTTTGCCGCTGACCTCGATCTCGCCGCTGGCGAATCTGCCTCTGCCATTCACCACAACAGGTGGGCAGCCGGTGGCGGAGGTCGCATCAACCCCCATCGCGCGCAGCGTGTCCAGCAAAGGCGCGATTGGGCGCTTTTGCATATGTCCGTCTCCGGTCACGACGGTCTGGCCTTCGACCAGTGCCACCGCCGCCGTCAGAAACCGCACCGCTGTGCCTGCATTGCCCAGAAAGAGCGGCTCTTTGGCCGCTTGCAATGCACCGGTGCCCGCAACTTCAACTGTCGTATCGTCGACTTCGGTGATCTCAACCCCCATCGCGCGCAGGGCAGCCATCATGTATTTCGTGTCGTCACTGCGCAGAATGCCGGTCAAACGGCTTTTTCCGCGCGCCAGACCGGCCACCAGCAAGGCCCGGTTGGTCACTGATTTTGAGCCGGGCAGGGTCACGCGACCCGTCAGGGGCGCGGTCACAGGGGTTAAACGGGCAACGGGCAGGGGCATGGGGCACCTCGAAAGCGTGAATTGCTGCGTGGTTTAAGGGTTTTGCACCGGGTCGCAACGCCAAACTGTTCTCAACCCGAGCGGCGCAGGCTATGCAGCGGCCAGAGGAGCGCGCGCACATGAAGTTTTCGGCCAATCTGGGTTATTTGTGGACTGAACGCCCGCTGCCAGATGCGATCCACGCGGCGGCTGAGGCCGGTTTTGACGCGGTTGAGTGTCATTGGCCATATGACACGCCACCCGATCTGATCCGTGCCGCGTTGCGCGAAACCGGCCTGCCCATGCTGTCGTTGAACACGAGGCGCGGTCATGTCGGCGATACTCCTTTCGGCTTGGCTGCGCTGCCGGGGCACGAGGGTGCGGCCCGGACCGCGATTGATGAGGCGACAAGCTATGCGGCTGATATCGGGGCGGGCATGGTCCATGTCATGGCAGGCAACGCAACCGGCCCAGATGCCGCGCGCGTGTTCACAACCAACCTCACCTATGCGCTGGAACAAGCCCAACCGCTTGGCATCTCGATCCTGATAGAACCGCTCAACGCGGGCGATGCTCCTGGCTATTTCCTGAGCACAACCGCACAAGCTATTCAGATCATTGAGGATATTGGCGCGCCGCACATCAAGCTGATGTTCGATTGCTATCACGTCGGCCTCACCGAAGGCGACGTGGCGCGTCGGTTTGAGGCCTGCCTGCCGCATATCGGTCACGTCCAGATCGCCGGTGTCCCAGGTCGCGGCGCGCCGGACGACAGCGATCTGGATTACCCAAGCCTACTAAAGCGCATCAAGCAGCTTGGATGGGCGCGTCCCATCGGTGCGGAATACAGGGTCACAGGCGAAACCAAGGACAGCCTAAGCTGGCTCCCGCAATATCGGCTGCTTTACGCAAAACCGTTACAAAACTGTCATCCTGCACGTGCTAAGAGCGCCGCAAATATGCCTGCGAAAGACCAGAACCCATGACCTCCTACGCGCTTAACGGCCTTGGCCGGATCGGCAAACTCGCCCTGAAACCGTTGATTGAGAGGGGCGCGAAAATCGCATGGATCAACGACGCCGTTGGGAACCCGGAAATGCACGCGCATTTACTGGAGTTCGACACAGTCCACGGTCGCTGGGACGCGCGGTTTGGCCACGACGCCGACTCGGTTACGATCAACGACACGCGCCTTCCTTTCATCGGCACATCTGACCTGACGGCCTTGCCGCTCGATGGCGTTGATGTGGTAATCGACTGCACGGGCGTATTCAAATCACAAGCCGCCCTTGCCCCGTATTTTGCGGCGGGCGTGAAAAAGGTGGTCGTTTCAGCCCCGGTCAAAGACGGCCCAACCGCCAATATCGTCTACGGCGTGAACCAGGATGTCTACGACCCAGAGGCGCACCAGATCATCACAGCGGCAAGCTGCACCACCAATTGCCTGGCGCCTGTTGTCAAGGTTTTGCACGAGAGCATTGGCATAAGCCACGGATCAATCACCACAATCCATGATGTGACGAACACCCAAACCATCGTGGACCGCCCCGCAAAAGACCTGCGCCGCGCGCGGTCTGCATTGAACTCGCTGATCCCGACCACCACCGGCAGTGCGACGGCAATCACTCTGATCTACCCCGAACTCAAGGGCCGCCTGAACGGCCACGCCGTACGCGTTCCGCTGCTCAACGCGTCGCTGACCGACTGCGTGTTCGAGATGCAGCGCGGGACAACGGTGGAAGAGGTGAATGCCCTGTTCAAAGCCGCCGCAGACGGCCCCTTGAAGGGAATCCTTGGCTATGAACCGCGCCCGTTGGTGTCGACCGACTACACTAATGACACGCGGTCCAGCATTGTCGATGCGCTGTCGACCATGGTGGTCAATGACACTCAGGTGAAAGTTTATGCGTGGTATGACAACGAAATGGGCTACGCGCACCGGTTGGTCGATGTCGCCTGCATGGTCGGGGATCGCCTGTGAGCCGACCCGACGGCCTGTCCGCCTATATCGCGGTCACGGCGGCCTATTGGGCGTTTATGCTCACCGATGGCGCGCTGCGGATGCTGGTGCTTTTGCACTTTCACACGCTCGGGTTTTCGCCGGTCCAACTGGCCTACCTCTTTGTTCTGTACGAAATCGCGGGGATGATCACCAACCTGTCGGCGGGCTGGCTCGCCGCGCGGTTTGGGCTGACATCGACGCTCTATGCCGGACTGGGCTTGCAGGTTCTGGCTCTCATTGCTCTGGCGCAGCTTGATCCGTCTTGGGCGATCGCAGTGTCTGTTGCCTACGTGATGATCGTGCAGGGCGCGTCTGGCGTTGCCAAGGATTTGGCCAAGATGTCCTCGAAATCTGCCGTAAAGCTGCTGGCACCAAGTGGCGATGGCGGCCTCTTCCGCTGGGTTGCGATCCTTACCGGGTCAAAAAACGCGGTCAAAGGCGTCGGCTTTCTGATGGGCGCGGCGCTCTTGGCAACGCTTGGATTTGTTGCGGCAGTGTATGCGATGGCGAGCGTGCTGGCCGCAATCCTTCTGGCGGTCGTGGTCTTCATGCCGTCGGGCCTGCCCAAGGGCCGCAAGGGCGCGAAGTTTTCCGAAGTCTTTTCCAAGTCCGCCAATGTGAACTGGCTCTCTGCCGCCCGCGTCTTTTTGTTCGGCGCGCGGGACGTGTGGTTTGTCGTCGGCATCCCGATCTATTTCTATGCGGTTTTGTCGGATGGCACCGAGGCCGGAAACCGGCAGGCGTTTTTCCTGATCGGCACGTTTATGGCGGTCTGGTTTATCCTTTACGGTATTGTTCAAGCCAACACACCCAAGCTTTTGCGGGCCAAGTCGCGCGCATCCGGGGAACTGGTGCAGGACGCGCGGGCGTGGGCGTTGCGCTTGCTGGTCGTCCCGGTGGCGTTGACCATTGCGGTTTTGATGGCACCCGGGCCTCAAGCGTGGCTGACCGTAACATTGGTTCTCGGGCTTCTGGCCTTTGGCGCGATTTTCGCAATCAACTCGGCGCTGCATTCCTACCTGATCCTTGATTTCACCCAGAGCGAGCGGGTCACGATGGATGTCGGGTTTTACTACATGGCAAACGCGGGCGGGCGGCTTTTGGGGACGGTTCTGTCGGGTTTGAGTTACCAAGTCGGCGGGTTGGCTTTGGTTCTGGGAACGGCATCGGTGATGGTGGCACTGTCGGCGGTGATGGCAGGCCGACTAAAGCCCGATAACACAGGCGCCACCAAAACAACCTGACCCAATCCGCGGCAGGGCCGTCTCGCCGGAAGGCGCAGCAACGGTGTTTCAGAACACTTTATTCTGGCCAAGTCCGAATTTCAGTCAAGTTGAGCGCAAAGAGTTCAAAAGCGCCGCCCCGGTGGGGCGAGACGGCGCTGGCGCGGCGGCCTGCGGCCTTGATTCCGCGCCAATTAAGCCAGTGCCTTTTCTGGATTCTCGATTTTTACACCAACACAGCCCGACGGCCAGGTCACAAGGATCATCGCGCCCCCCTTCACCCGTGAGTTGGCCAGAACATCGGGGAAACACGCCGCCGTGGCCGACAGTTTCCGCTCGGTGTGTTTGGAGGCATCGACAACGATTTGCACCGGTGCGTCGCCGGGCAACCCGCGCGCAATCAACGCAGCACTGATCCGGGCCGATTGCCGGACCGACATGTAAAACGCCGTTGTCGTGCCCGGTCCGGCGAACCGCGCGCTTTCTGGCAGGGGATCGCCCTCCCGGCTCATCCCCGTGGTCAGGATCAACGTGTCGGCCACGCCACGTTCTGTCAGGCTTTGTCCCAAGGACGCCGCTGCAGCGGAGGCAGAGGTTACCCCGGGCACAATCTCAACCGGAATGCCTTCGGCGCGCGCCGCCGACAGTTCTTCGCCTGCGCGGCCAAAGATGCCTGGATCGCCCGATTTCAGTCGCACAACACGTTTGCCTTTCAACGCTTCCGCTACGGTCACCGAATTGATCCGGTCTTGCGGCCAGGCATGCGCGCCCACGTGTTTACCGACAAACACACATTCCGCATCCCGCCGCGCCAAGGCAATCACGTCTTTGTCCACAAGCCGGTCATAGAACACCACGTCAGCCTCTTGAATCCGGGTCACCGCCCGCAAGGTCAGCAAATCCTTCGCTCCCGGTCCGGCGCCAACCAGCGCAATATGCGCGCGCTGCGGTGTGCCAAACGTGGCTTTCGAGGTATCCCCTGCAAAAACCGGCGTATCGGCGCTGCCGAAAACGCGTTTCAAAATGCCGTTTGCCCAGTTCGTTCGCAGCGTACGTGGCTTTGGGAT
>CAZCOX010000095.1:6787-11485 GCA_964500115.1 uncultured Rhodobacterales bacterium | reverse complement strand
CGACTTGTCGTTTTCCTGAACCAGACGGATCGACGGCAGCGATTGCATTGTGACTTGCCGCGTCAATTTCAGATCGTGCACCCGGCGTTCCAGATCGTCGCGCGCCGCGCGCAGGTCACGCAATTCCTGTGCGACCATCACCTGATCATTTTCAGCAGCGGCCTGCACCTCTGCCTCTTTGGCGGGGATGTCGTTTGCGTCGAGAGATTTAAGCTTTTCTTCGCCGGCGGCGATGTAGAGCGCCAGTTCGTCGTAGAACTGGAGGGTTTTGTCATACAGCAGGTCGAGCGACTTGATGTCTTTGAGCAGTGTGTGCTCGTGGCTCAGAAGATCGTCCGTAATCTTGTCGATCTGGCCCTGCACTTTTTCGAACCGGGCGGTAAACTTCGCAAAAGGCGCAGCGCGACCCAGAAGCTTTTCCCACCAGGAGCGTTCGCGACGCACGTCGAGTTCAGAGACAGAGAACCCGCGTATGGTGCTGACGATGCCGCGCAGGCTATCACCCGCCGGGCCAACATCTTTGTTGCGCACGTCAGCAAGCATCGACTGGCTGATCTCTTGCAATTCGGCCTGTGCGTTGGAGCCGAAAGACACGATGGACTGGGTGTCAGTCATGTCAATTTCATCCATCCGCGAGCGGATCTCTTCACTCACCGCTGGATCGGCGTCTTCGAGCAAGACAACAGCGTTGGCGTCCGCCGGTTCGGGCAGGATCACCGCGTTCACTTCTTCGACCAGCGCAAGTGTGTCTTGCGCCTTGGTGCGTACGGATTCAGACATATGGTTCCCCTCGTAATACGAATTAACTGTTGTCGAGACTGCGTTCGATCTGAACACCCTCGCGCTGCAAACGGTCGCGGAGCACGTCGATTTCAACCGTCAGGTCGGTTCTGTCATCCAGCAGCATCTTGCGTGTGCGTGCCGCGAAATTCTGTTCAAGATCATCGAGCAGCGACGCGTAATCTGTTTTGGCCTGCACATCCCCTGTTCGCGCGTAGACATCGGCAAATTTCACCGTCGCGTCTCGGGCGCCCATAAGGTAGACGCCCAAGTATTTCTTGGCCCCGGTCAGGTCGCGCGGATCTTCCTCGACCGTACGGAAAAGATCGCGCGCGGTTGTGCAAAACGCCGCGACCCGTTCGATCATGCTGCGGTCGCCCGAGCGTTTGATGGCGTCTTGCATCGCCGTCAGGTGCGTTTCGGCCTCATTCACTGCGCGCGCCACGCGGTCTTGCTGAAAGGTATCGATGCCCTCCATGCCCTTGTCGCGCATGGGGTCGACGCCGAAGGCACCGATATGCAGTGCAAAGGCAGCAACGCCAAAGATGATAGGGGCGATCACGCCCGGCTCATTGGCGTAGGCACCAATGGCAACGCCAACACCCGCCAGAACAGCGGCGGCCAATTTGCGTGGAAAGCCCGGGCGGCGCGCCACCTTGCGTGCGTTGAATTCAGCCTCCGCCGTGAGGCCAGCACGCAAGAGCCATGCGCCCAGCACCAAGGTGCCAGCGCCGATCAGACCCAGCGCCAATCCGATGGCACCGTCGTTCAAAGATGTGGCAGCCATGACGATGGGCGGGATAAAAAGCACGTTAGACCGCGCACCAGCAGGCGTGACGCGCGCGCCCTTAAAGCTGCCCTTTGGCGTGGAGCCTTGCGTCTGTGGTGTTGGTTCGGGGCTGTATTTGCCGCCATAGCGCTGCGCCATGGATTACAGCCCTCCCAGCCAGCCGGAAGCGACACCAAACAGCAAGATAATCAACAGTACATAGCTTACGCGCTGCAGGCCGTCGCCGGACATCACACACCCTTTCCCAAGTCTTGTTAGAAACTTAGGGGATGTGGTGCAGCCATGCTAGGGGGAAGTCGGCGCAACTCCGCTCATGCCGGGTTTTTGCGGCTCATTCTGTCGAACAGCAATTCCGCCTTTAGCTCGAAAGAATTGCGGCCTTCGCCAATCCCGATCTTGAGTGCCCGCGATCCAAAAGCGTCGGCCAGTGCCTGCATTTTCGTGAGGTACCGGCGTTTTTGGAAGGCAGGCAGGCCACCATCGGAGGCGACGATGACTTCGGTTGCGGCCATCTCCATGCGCGCAACGACTTTTTCCAGGGTCGGTGCAATCTTGCGCATGGTGTCTGCTTCAAGATCGATCGTGCTGAGAAGGCTCATCACGGAATCAACAGCGATGCGCGAACGTTCATTCAGATCGTCGTCGCACAGAACGTGGATGTCATCGAGCAATCGCTCCAACCGGTTTTCGGCGGCGTAGAGTTTTTTCTGGTTGGACAAGCGCCGACACGCCGCCGGATTATCAAGGCCCTTGTCGCGCATGGGATCCAGGCCAAAAGACACAAGGCACAGGATGAACGTGGCGAACCCGATCAGGCCAGGCACCGTCGGCAACCCGATCTTGGCTGCGGCCAAGAGACCGACGACCAACGCCACCAAAATGCTGCCGATCAGTTTGAACGGCACTTGCGGGCGGCGTGCCACCTCTTGCGCGTCATAGGCGAGGTGATTCTTGTGCCCGATCGACAGGAACATCATGCCCGTAGAGAACACTCCGATTACCAAGATCGCGGATGCAAATCCAGCAACAGTCCCGTCAAGCAACCACAGGATCAGTGGGCTGGTTGCCAGAACCATAAAACCGACCGGAACGGAATCGACAGGTGCGGACGTGCCCAGCGCTGCGCTTTTCTTGTCCGCAAACAAGGCGTTTGGAAGGAAGGACATCAGAATAGCCCCAGGGCAAAGATCGTGATCCAGAGTACGGCAAACGCAACGAAAGAAGCCATTCCGCCGTGCACGCGCAGGCGTTGCAGCGCTCCGCGCATGGCCTTGGCGGTATCGTCGGCAACGGTACCGAGGTTCGACAAAACCAAAAGGACCGAGATCATCAGGATCGTAGATGTGAAAAACGTCAGCAGCATGGGCGCCAAGATCACGTCGAATCCGGGCGGAAAATGGGCACCAAATGGGAAAGTTCAGGGAGTCTTGCGCGGGCGGGCGGGCCGTGGTTTGCGCTGCACCAATTTTCCTTTTGGTTTCTGAGGCTTGGCGCGGCCTTCCTTTGTGTCTTCGTCCAAACCCAATTGGTCGCGGACAACCTTGCGACGGAGTTCCTCCACCGCGCCGGGTTTGAGTTGACCAAGCTGGAACGGCCCATAAGACACGCGGATCAGGCGATTGACCGTCAGCCCCAATTCCGCCAAAGCGCGGCGAATTTCGCGGTTTTTGCCCTCACGCAAACCGATGGTCAGCCAAGCATTTGCGCCCTGTTGGCGGTCGAGCGAGACCGTCATTGGCTGAAACTTTTCGCCATCGATGCGCAAACCCGCGCGCAGTGGTTCCAACATATCGTCAGTCGGGTTGCCTTTGACGCGCACACGGTATTTGCGCAACCAGCCGGTCGAGGGCAATTCCAGCTTTCGTTTTACGCCACCGTCGTTTGTGAGCAGCAGCAAGCCCTCAGAATTGAGGTCAAGACGACCGACACTCATCACGCGCGGCATATCTTCGGGCAGTTTGTCAAAGATGGTATCGCGGCCCTGCTCATCTTTGGTGGTTGTCACAAGCCCAACAGGTTTGTGGTAAAGCCAGATGCGTGCCGCGTCTGGTGTTTTGATGGGTTTACCATCCACGACGATCTTGTCGTCCGGCGTGACGTTGAGTGCCGCGCGTTCCACGACCTTGCCATTCACTTTCACACGGCCCTCAAGGATCATCTTTTCCGCGTCGCGGCGGCTGGCGATGCCCGCACGCGACATGACTTTGGCAATCCGGTCGCCGGGAGGTGTTTTTTCAGTCATGGCTTGTCGCTTAGTCGAAATGCAAGGCTTGGGAAAGGTCCTGCCCCGGTCTATGACAGCGCGATGGTGTTCAAATCGCATATGACCGAGGCGCTGGCAGAAGCGCATGCTGCCGCCGCGCGTGGTGAGGTGCCAGTGGGCGCGGTGATCGTGCTTGATGGTGCGATCATTGCGCAGGCGGGCAATCGCACGCGGGAACTGAATGATCCAACCGCGCATGCGGAGATGCTGGCAATCCGGGACGCATGTGCCGTTTTGGGTGTCGAACGGCTGACTGGGGCTGATTTGTACGTCACACTTGAACCTTGCCCCATGTGCGCTGGTGCGATTTCTAACGCGCGGATCAGGCGGTTGTACTTTGGTGCCGATGATCCGAAATCGGGCGGTGTTCTGCGCGGCGCACGGGTGTTTTCCCATCCCCAATGTCACCATGCGCCAGAGGTCTATGACGGCGTGGGCGCAGACGAGGCAAGCGCGTTGCTGCGGGACTTTTTCGCGACAAAACGGAGCGATCCGACATGACGCGGGTCATTTTGTTTAACAAACCCTTCGATGTGCTGTCCCAGTTCACCGATAAAGGGACAGAAGGGTCGCCGCGCCGTACTTTGTCGGCATTTGTCAATGTGCCAAAGGTTTATCCAGCCGGTCGGCTCGACCGGGACAGCGAAGGGCTTTTGGTATTGACGGACAATGGCAAGTTGCAAGCCAAGATCAGCAATCCGAAATTTCGGTCTCCCAAAACCTATCTTGCGCAGGTCGAAGGGGTTCCGGACGCAGCGGCGATTGATCACTTGCGGCAGGGCGTGACCTTGAAAGATGGCCTGACGCGACCCGCAATGGTCGAGGAAATCGAAGCGCCCGATCTTTGGCCGCGCGACCCGCCGGT
>CAZCOX010000095.1:0-6687 GCA_964500115.1 uncultured Rhodobacterales bacterium | reverse complement strand
CGGTCGTAGACGAGGTTGTATTCCGCATAGAGACCGCGGTGCACTAATTGCGTGTCTTTGTCAGCGTCATCCCAACTTTGCGTGCGGCGCTTTTCGACAAGCGGCACGTAGGCAGGCAGGAATGCGCGGCCGATATCTTGGGTCAGTTTGAAATCCTGTTCCCAGTCGCTGGTATTGTGGTCGTCCATAAAGATGCCGCCAACCCCACGCGCGCGACCCCGGTGCGGGACAAAGAAATACTCGTCGGCCCATTCCTTGAGTTTCGGGTAGTAGTCTTCCCCATGTGGATCAAGGTGCTCTTTCTGCGTCGCGTGGAAATGCGCAGTATCTTCGGCGTATTCGATGCAAGGGTTCAAGTCTGACCCGCCACCGAACCACCAGGCGTGCGGCGTCCAGAACATGCGCGTGTTCATGTGTACAGCAGGTGCATGCGGGTTTTGCATATGCGCCACAAGGCTGATGCCAGAGGCCCAAAAACGCGGATCGTCTTTCATACCCGGAATACCCTTGCGCGCGGCCATGGCCATCTGCGCGCGTTCGCCAAGCGTGCCATAGACCGTCGAGACGTTTACACCGACCTTTTCGAACACCCGCCCGCCGCGCATGACACTCATCAACCCGCCGCCCGCGTCAGAGCCGTCATCGGTTTTTCGGGTCGTCTCTGTCACTTCAAAGCGGCCGGGGGTTGCGTCACTTAGCGGGCCCTCGGCGTGGCTGTCTTCCAACCCCTCAAAGGCCGCAACGATTTGATCGCGCAATTCGCGGAACCATGCAGAGGCGCGGGCCTTTTCGGTGTCAAATTCGGTCGTCATATCACTGTCCTGTTTGTTTGACAGGACCGTACAGCGCAGCGGATCGATTACACAAGCGGTTGCTTGTCGCGCTGCGTCAGTGCGCGGGCGCGCCAACCGGATCAAGCAGCGTGCGACCCCCATCGACGGTCATGATCTGCCCGGTGACAAAACCCGCGCCCTCGGACGCGAGGAATTGTACCGCTTCGGCCAATTCGCCCGGAGCCGCGATACGTTTGAGCGGCGTGTTGTCCTCAATCTCTTCGCGGTAGTCACCATTTTGCTTCAGCGCGTCCTTGAGACTGGCCGACATGACCGAGCCAAGCGCAACAGAGTTCACGCGGATCCTGTACTGCGCAAACGCCACCGCCAGCGACCGTGTGAGTTGGTCTAATGCCGCGGTAGAGACGGAGTATGACAGCAACTGCGGCTGCGTGCGCCGGGCCGCGATGGAGGACAGGTTGATGATGGCACCCGCCTGCCCGTCCTCTTTGCCCGCAGATTGTTTTATCATCCTTTTGGCGACCATCTGGGACAGGCGGAACGTGTTGGTGACGTTCTGCATCATGAGGGTTTCAAAGCTGTGATCATCCAGATCAAGCGGATCGGACGCCATGACCTGACGACTGCCATTGATCAGGATATCGACACGGTCAAAGGAGTCGATCGTGGCCGAGAGCAGGTTGGCCAGCGTCAGACGCTCGCGCAGATCGCCCGCAAAATAGCGCATGTTCCCGCCTTCTTCGGGGATGTCGCCGCATTCATGGCACAAGCGTGCCTCGTCCATGTCGGCGAACATGACATTGGCGCCCTGATCGATGAAATGGCGCGCGATGGCGAGCCCGACACCATTTGCGGCACCGGTGACAATCGCGGTTTTGCCTTCGATAGAGAAAGACATGGCGTACCCCCTAGCGGCTGCGCAGTCGTTGTGACGGTTTGGGCTGATCGGCCTGCATCACCTTGAATCGCGTGTCGCCATCCAATTCTTGCACGCGTTTGAAGCTTTCGGCCAGAACTGTCTCGTATGGCAAGTGGCGGTTTGCGACGAGGTAAAGCGACCCGTTGGGTTTCAGCAAACGTGCCGCAGAGCGGACAAAGGCCTGCCCGAGGTTGGCGTCTGGCGTGCGGCTGGTGTGGAACGGCGGGTTGCAGACAACCCAATCGAGCGTGCTTTTCGCGCCCCAGCTTGTGGCATCGGCCCAGCGAAACGTGACGCGGTCATCCGAGATATTCCGCTCCGCGCAGGTGAGCGCGCGTTTGTCAGCCTCGACGAGATCAATCTGCGTCACACCATCCGCTTTGAGCGCATGGTGCGTGAGGAAGCCCCAACCGCCGCCGAGGTCTGCGCCATGTCCTTTCAGCTTCGCAGGCAAAGCCGCGATCAACGCCTTTGATCCCGCGTCCGGGCCATCGGCAGAAAAGACGCCGGGTTGCGTGACCCAGCCATCGGTCACAGGCGCAGGGTCGGCCAGCGCCCAGTCTTCAAAACCGTCAGCGGATGCGAACCAAAAGATTTTGCCGTGCGCCTTGGACGCCTGACCTTTGACGTCGACCTTAGCCTTGGCGGCTTTGAGGATCGCATCGATGCCATCCGTCTTGGCCCCGTCGATGATCACGGTGCCGCCTTTGGCCAACGCAACGGCTTGCGAGATCAACCCGCGCGCCAGTTCGCGGCTGCGGGGCAAGGTCACGTGAACCACATCTGCCGGTTCGGTCGCCGCGTTGGTCATTGTGGCGCCGTGGTTCGCCAACACATCAAAGGTCGGTTTGAAGTTCTGCTGAATGGTCACACGGGCCGGCGATACCCCCACCAAATCAACGTCAGCGGGCGGTTCGAGCAGCACAATCGAGGCGTCGTCTGACAGGTCAAACGCGCCCGTATCGACGGCGTAGGCAAATCTGGGTGAAATCATGGTGAACCCCGAACCTGTCGGGTTATTCCTTTTCCATGGTGCACTGCAGCGGGTGCTGGTGGCGGCGGGCGAAATCCATCACTTGGCCCACTTTCGTTTCCGCAATCTCGTGGCTGAACACGCCAACGACGGCGACACCTTTTTTGTGCACCGTCAGCATGATCTCAAACGCCTGCGCGTGTGTCATGCCAAAGAAACGTTCCAGCACGTGAACAACGAACTCCATCGGCGTGTAGTCGTCGTTCAGCAAGAGCACCTTATAGAGCGGCGGCTTTTTGGTTTTCGCGCGCGTTTCAACCACCACGCCGGTATCGTTGTCCTCGTTCGACGGAGGACCGGCGTGAATGCTTTGGGTGGTCGTCAGGTCTGACATGCGTGTCATGCGCGGGCAGCTGCCTTGGGTTACATATCCTGAGTGGTCTATATAACCTGTCCTGACGTTGAGAAAAGAGGTCTGTGACAGGTTATGGCGCGAAAGCTGAAATGCATTGGGTTTGATGCGGACGATACGCTTTGGCACAACGAGCGGTTTTTCAAACTAACGCAGGACCGGTTCGAAGCACTTTTGACCGATTATTCCGAGCCAGCGCAGCTCCATGAAAGGCTTGTCGCAGCAGAACGCCGCAACATCGGGCATTACGGGTTTGGCGTGAAAGGCTTTGTTTTGTCGATGATCGAAACGGCACTTGAGGTCACCGACGGTAAAGCACCGGGCCACGTCATTCAGGAAATTCTTAACGCCGGACAGGACATGCTGGCCCATCCGATTGAGCTTTTGCCGCATGCCAAAGATACCGTCACGCAGTTGTCGAACGACTATCGCATTATTTTGATCACCAAGGGCGATCTGCTGCATCAGGAGCGCAAGCTGGCGCAGTCGGGACTGGGCGATCTGTTCGATGATGTGGCGATTGTGTCAGACAAGACAGTCGCCACCTATCAAAGGATATTCGCTGGCGAGGCCGGTGGCCCCGATGCTGCGATGATGGTGGGCAATTCCATGAAGTCCGACGTCGTGCCCGCCGTTGAAGCGGGCAGTTGGGGCGTATTTGTCCCACACGATCTGGAATGGGATTTCGAAAAAGCCGAAGCCCCCGTCAGCCCGCGATATCACGAGATTGCGGACCTCGGTGCACTGCCTGATTTGGTGGCGGAAATCGGCTGACCGCACCGCCACAATTCTGACACATTGGCTTGGCTAGTGAGTTCAATTTGCAATTGCGCAAGATGTTGCGCTGCAGCGATGCAAACTTGAGCAGAAAACGTATAAAAATAAGGGCTTTATCGGTTAAGGCTCATGTGCTAACCTTTTCGCAATAATAGAGCTCACCGAAAAAACTCGGGGGCATGAGGCAGAAGAGGCGGAAATCGTGACGGGACGGCGTAAAATGCCGGGCCGAGTTGGCCTATATGTGATCACCGCAATCTGGTTGGCAGTTCTTGTGCCAATAAGTGCGATGGCGGCACCCTATGCAGCACTGGTGATGGATGCGCGAAACGGTGAAGTATTGCACTCGCGCAATGCCGATACGCGCCTGCACCCTGCCTCTCTGACCAAAATGATGACGCTCTACGTTGTGTTCGAAGCGGTACAAAACGGCGAGATCAGCATGGACAGCATGGTGCGCGTATCCAGAAAAGCGGCAGCAGAGCCACCCTCGAAGCTTGGCCTGCGTGCTGGGTCGCGCATTCAGTTGCGGTATCTGGTCCGCGCGGCGGCCATTAAGTCAGCCAACGACGCCTCCACCGCGATAGCCGAAGCGATTTCCGGCTCTGAGGCGGCATTTGCCCGTCGGATGAACCGCACCGCAAAAGCCCTTGGCATGAGCCGCACGACATTCAAAAACGCGCATGGCTTAACCGAAAGCGGGCACATGTCGACCGCGCGGGATATGACGATCCTTGGGCGGCACGTGCTTTACGATTATCCCCAGTATTACAACCTCTTCTCTCGCCGCAGCGCCAACGCAGGCATCAAGACCGTCGCGCATACCAACCGGCGTTTCCTCGACAGCTATCGTGGCGCGGATGGGATCAAGACAGGCTATACCCGCGCGGCTGGATTTAATCTGACAGCTTCCGCCGAACGCGGCAGCGAGCGGATCATTGTGACCGTCTTTGGCGGTCATTCGACCGCATCGCGCAACGCGCAGGTCGCCAAGCTCATGGACCTCGGGTTCAATCGTGCACCCACACGTATGGCGCTGCGCACGCCACGCAAGCCGCCATACATGGGCAAGGTGGGCGGTGCGAAGACCGAAACCGTGATTGCAAAGAGCCAAACGCCGTCGACCAACACGCGCGCAAAATCGATCCGCGTTGTGGCAGCAGCCGTCAAGAAAAGCCTGCGCCCCGAAGCGCGGCCTCTGCCGAAACAGCCGGAACTCCCGGACACTCTGGTGGCGGAGCTACAGGAAGACATCCAGTCGGTTCTGGCTGAAGTTCAGACCGAAGAGGTGCAGGAAGTTGCGGCCAAAACGGCAGAGGCGAATTTGCCGAAACCCGAAGTCGCCAGTGCGCCTGCGGTAACTGCAGCTGCGGAAGTTGCTCCAGCAGCCTCGGTCAAACCGGTTGTTCGCCCCAGAACCGTAGTGCTGGCCTCTGCCCGGCAGCCCGCCGCTGCGCCTGTCCAGAAACGCGAAGCTGAGGTTGTGACGCGAATATCAACGTCTGGCGGTCGTCACTGGGGTATCAACGTGGGCCGTTACCCAAGCCGTTTTGCTGCTGAAAAAGCCCTGCTCAAAACCGCCTTGGCCGAGGTTGAGACATTGGACGGATCCTTGCGGAAGGTTGTGAATGGCGCGCGTGGGTTCGACGCCAATTTTATGGGCCTTAGCCGCGAAAGTGCGGACTTGGCATGCCGCCGCTTGCAAGCGCGTCAGGTGACCTGTTTCATGATCGGGCCGGGCTGACCATTTTGACCGTTAGTTCTGTTCAAACGCGGCCCCGTTTTGAGGCCGCGTTTTTGTTTGGCAGTGATTACTTGCCTGTCTGCAAAATAGAAGATGCATCCGCCATCGTGAGAGGTGCGGTGACGGGTTGGCTCCACATCGTGTCGACAAGCGCGCCTGCGCTGGTGGCGAGAGTGACATTCGGGTTCGGGTAGGCCATCGCGAGGCCGGGAACGAGCAACAGGATGGCAACAAGACTATGTTTCATGAGCGTGTCCTTTCATGTGCAAGACATGGGGACGCGCCTGCGCTTTGGAAATGTCCAAACGCGCAGGGGTGATGTGCGGTGTTGTTGCGTGATTTCTTCGTGATCGCGCAGCGGGCGAAGGCTTAGTCAAAGATGGATGTGCCCTGCTGGTCGATCAGCATCTTAGCCTTGTTGAGTGAGGCGGATTCCGCCTCTTCCCGGCTTTGCGTCGTGTCGGCGCGTACCATCTGATGCACCTTCACGTCGCCATCGATCTCTTTCTCGATGCGCGCTGCAATGCGCCAGCTTGAGCCATCTTTCATCGGCTCTGCAAAGATCGTGAAGCCGTCATGCTCGACCGCGTTGGCGGAGCGCGCGTCGCCGCCCCCTCCACCGCCAAAGAGTTTCTTCAGAAACGACATTACTGATCCAGGAAGCTGCGCAGTTTGCGGCTGCGGCTTGGGTGTTTCAGTTTGCGCAGCGCTTTCGCTTCGATCTGGCGAATACGTTCGCGGGTCACGCTAAACTGCTGGCCCACTTCCTCAAGCGTGTGGTCGGTGTTCATACCGATGCCAAAGCGCATCCGCAGAACACGTTCTTCACGCGGCGTAAGGGACGACAAAACCCGCGTCGTGGTTTCCTTGAGGTTTTCCTGAATGGCGCTGTCGAGCGGCAAAACAGCATTCTTGTCCTCGATGAAATCACCAAGCTGGCTGTCTTCCTCGTCGCCAATTGGCGTTTCAAGGCTGATCGGTTCCTTGGCGATCTTCATCACCTTGCGGACCTTTTCAAGCGGCATTTGCAGCTTTTCCGCCAGTTCCTCAGGCGTCGGTTCGCGGCCG
>CAZCOX010000094.1:8367-11492 GCA_964500115.1 uncultured Rhodobacterales bacterium | reverse complement strand
CGATGTGGTGGAACGACAGCTACCACGAGACAGTTCTGCCCTTTACCAACAACATCCCGCAGCGCGACGGCGGCACACACCTTGCTGGGTTTCGCGGGGCGCTGACACGCACTATCAACAACTACGCGCAATCCTCGGGTATCGCGAAAAAGGAAAAGGTTAACTTCACTGGCGACGATGCACGAGAAGGTCTGACCTGCGTTTTGTCCGTTAAAGTGCCGGATCCGAAATTTTCCAGCCAAACGAAAGACAAGCTTGTTTCGTCAGAGGTGCGCCCTGCGGTTGAAAGCCTTGTGAACGAGAAATTGGCAGAGTGGTTCGAGGAAAACCCAAACGAGGCGAAGGTCATCGTCGGCAAGATCATCGAGGCAGCTTTGGCGCGCGAAGCGGCGCGCAAGGCGCGGGAGTTGACCCGTCGCAAAACGGCGATGGATGTGAATTACCTTGCTGGCAAGCTTAAGGATTGCTCCGAAAAAGACCCGTCACTGACCGAGCTTTTCCTTGTCGAGGGCGACAGCGCGGGCGGGTCCGCCCAGACAGGGCGTGACCGGCGCACGCAGGCAGTTTTGCCTCTACGCGGTAAAATCCTGAACGTGGAACGGGCTCGATTTGACCGGATGCTTGGCAGCCAGGAGATTGGTAATCTGGTGATGGCGCTGGGAACCGGGATCGGGCGGGATGAGTTCGATATCTCGAAGCTGCGCTACCATAAGATCGTTGTGATGACGGACGCCGATGTTGACGGCGCGCATATTCGCACGCTTCTGCTTACGTTCTTCTACCGTCAGATGCCGGAATTGATCGAAGGGGGTTACCTCTACATTGCACAGCCGCCACTTTACAAAGTGGCGCGCGGGAAGTCCGAGGTTTATCTTAAAGACCAGGCGGCGCTGGATGATTATCTGATCCAGCAGGGGATCGATGGCGCGCAGCTGCAGCAGGGCAATGGCGAAGTTATCGTGGGTCAGGATCTTGCGCGCGTTGTAGATGAGGCGCGTCAGTTGAAGCGCGTTCTGGACGCTTTCCCAACGCATTACCCGCGCCACATTCTGGAGCAGGCCGCCATTGCTGGGGCATTTGTGCCGGGCGCTGTGGATGCCGATCTGCAAGGTGTCGCTGACAAAGTGGCAAAGCGGCTCGACCTGATTGCGCTGGAGTATGAGAAAGGCTGGCAAGGCCGGATCACGCAGGATCGCGGCATCAAGCTTGCGCGCATTTTGCGTGGCGTCGAAGAAGTACGGACGCTGGATGGCCCAATGCTGCGGTCTGGTGAAGCACGCAAGACGGGCAGTTTTACGGAAAGCCTGCAGGCTGTTTACAACCAACCAGCGACCTTGGAACGCAAAGACCGGAGACAGGTCATCCAAGGACCGCTCGATCTTTTGAAAGCGATATTGGATGAAGGTGAAAAGGGTCTCTCGCTGCAACGCTACAAAGGCTTGGGCGAGATGAACCCCGACCAGCTTTGGGAAACGACGCTTGACCCGGATGCACGCACGCTGTTGCAGGTGACGGTCGACGATATGGCCGAAGCGGACGACCTCTTTACCAAGCTGATGGGCGATGTCGTGGAACCGCGGCGTGAGTTTATTCAGCAAAACGCACTTAGCGTGGAAAACCTCGATTTCTGATTTCGAATTGGCTTTGCCAATCCGACCGGGTGCGCGCCTGCGGCGCGCGTGAGGGCGCTGCCCTCACACTCCAGAGGTATTTTTTAACCGAAGAAGTATGAGGCCGCTTACTGGCGTTTCGGTCGCATGAGGCTTACCATCAAGGCTAGGGACAGTCGGGAGGAAAACCCATGGATTTGGGGATGTCGGAGCGTGTACAGGACCTTGTCCGCCAAGTGCGCGATATGGTCGAGACCGATATCGCGCCGTTGGATGCAGAGTTTCACGATGAAGTTGGAAAACACCCCTCCGGCGACCGATTTCAACACACAGATCGCCAGCTTGAGATTCTCGATCGTTTGAAATCCAAAGCGCGTTCCCGGGGGCTTTGGAACTTTTGGCTGACCGACAGTGACAAGGGGCAGGGGCTGACGGCAGTGGAGTACGCCTACCTGGCCGAAGAGATGGGTAAGGTTCCCTTGGCAGCTGAGGTCTTTAATTGCTCGGCCCCAGACACGGGCAACATGGAGGTGCTTGAGCGCTACGGCGACGACTGGATGAAAGAGCGGTGGCTGACCCGGTTGCTGAAGGGTGAAATCCGCTCTGCCTATGTGATGACAGAGCCAGATGTCGCCTCGTCAGACGCGGCTCAATTGGCGTTTGAAGCCATGCGTGACGGCGACGATTATGTTCTCAACGGCGAGAAGTACTGGATCTCCGGGGCCGGCGATCCGCGCTGCGCGGTGTATATCCTTATGGCGTGCACCGCGCCGGAGGCGGCTAAACACAGCCGCCACACCATGTTTGTGATGGACGCAGACACACCGGGTATTGAGATACTGCGCCCAATGCATGTGTTCGGCCAGGACGATGCCCCGCATGGTCATATGCATTTGCGGTTTACAAATGTGCGCATACCTGCGCGGAACGTTGTACTTGGCGAGGGGCGCGGGTTTGAAGTGGCGCAAGGGCGACTGGGGCCCGGGCGGATTCACCATTGCATGCGGTCGATTGGCATGGCCGAAAAGGCGCTGGAGCTTTTGTGCCGCCGCGGATTGCATCGCGAGGCGTTTGGCAAGCCATTGGTCGATTTGGGGGCGAACTACGACATCATCGCCAATGCCAGGATGGAGATCGAACAGGCGCGGTTGTTGTGCCTCAAGGCTGCGTGGATGATGGACACGCAAGGCACCCGCGCAGCACAACCTTGGATCAGCCAGATCAAAGTGGTCGCTCCGCTGATGTCTCTCAAGGTTGTGGATGAGGCGATGCAGCTTTTTGGTGGTACAGGCATCAGTCAGGATACGCCGCTGTGGCGCATGTGGACTCACCTGCGCACGCTGCGATTTGCAGATGGTCCGGACGCCGTGCATCGTCGGCAAGTCGCGCGGGCCGAACTGCGCAAATACACCAACGCATGAGCGCGCCGCTCGATATTGCCGCCGTTGAGCAATGGATGTCGGCGCATGTCGAAGGGTTTCGCGGACCAATCGAAGTCACGAAGTTCGAAACGGG
>CAZCOX010000094.1:4185-8267 GCA_964500115.1 uncultured Rhodobacterales bacterium | reverse complement strand
GAGACGATCCCCGATATGGATGATCTGATCACGTGGCTCGCGCAAAACCTGCCGCAAGACGGTGGGCGGCAGACACTCGTGCATGGCGATTATCGCATCGATAACCTGCTGTTTGCGCCCGATGCGCCCAGATGCGTTGCTGTCTTGGATTGGGAATTGTCCACGCTAGGCCATCCTTATGCGGATTTGGCGGCGGTTATCATGCAATGGTCATTGCCGCCGGGTGACATAGGGCGGGGATTGGCGGGCGTGGACAGGGCTGCGCTCGGCATTCCCGAGGATCAGGAATTCATTGATCTCTATTGCGATCGCACAGGTTTGGCCGGGATCGAGAAGTTTGGATTTTACCTCGCGTTCAGCTTTTTCCGGATGGCGGCGATCCTGCAGGGTGTCAAAAAGCGTGCCTTGGATGGAAACGCCTCAAACCCGGCGAAGGCTTTGGAATTGGGCGCATTTGTACCTGACTTTGCAAAGGGCGGATTGGATGCAGCGAAGTGTGTGTGATCCTGCATAAGCCCAAGAAATTTCCAAAACCGTGAAGAAAACCACCTCTCTGTGAAGGCGTTAACAGAGGGAAACGCTCGCATGCGCGATCTCAAGGTCATCGGATTTGATCTTGGGAGAGAACATCATGCCGGACTACAGCGCATACACTTTTTTAATCGCAACTGTGAAACGAGGCTTCTTTGACGGGTTCAACCCGCCTGTTGCCATTGGTTCCGTTGTGTCCATTTCTGCCATCATGCTTTGGATCCTTGTGTTTCCAGAGCAGTCCACAGCCGTCCTCGCAGAGGCCAAAGCCTATCTTCTGACCGGATTCCGCGGTTGGTTCCTGTACAGCGTCGCAGCATTTCTGGTCGCTGCTGCATTCATCGCAATCGCCCCGATCTCGGGCACGCTGCGGTTGGCCAAGACCAAGTCGGCGCGTCCAAGTTTTTCGACCGCCTCATGGCTATCCATGATGTTCTGCGGCGGAATTGGCGCTGGCATCGTTGCCTATGCTGTCGCCGAGCCGATGAGCCATCTTGCGACGAACCCTGAGTTGATCTCGGGTGCGATGCAGCCGGACGCGCAGGCAGCGGCGCAAACGGCAGTCAAATATGCTTTCCTGCATTGGGGACTGTCCGCGTGGGCGATCTATTCGATAATGGGTCTTGCAATCGGCCTCTTCAGTTTCCGGTACGGTTTGCCGCTCACAATTCGCACCATCGTTGCGCCCCTGCTCGGGCGTCGGTTGGAAGGCGTCGTCGGGCACCTGATCGACAGCTTTGCGATTGTGGCGATTGTGGCGGGCGTTGCAACGACCATGGGCTATGGGTCAAAAACGCTTAGCTCCGGTGTGAATTACCTTGCCGGTGGTTCGCTGCTTGCTGACGCGCCGAACCATGTTCCGACTTTGCTGATCGCGCTCATCGCCTGTGCCATTCTGGCCGCTGTGGCTGTGATCGCTGGCGTGGGTCGCGGCATGAAGTGGATTTCAAATACAGGCACAACGCTGTTCTTTGTCGTGCTCGTGTATTTCGGTCTGCACGCCTCCCCCGAGTTTCTTGTCGCGACCGGTTTCGGTGCGCTGAGCGACTACATCACCCAGCTGCCGAGCCTGTCTTTGAGCGTCTTTGGCGAGACGAAGACAGAAACCGACATTGCTCTTAGCACGTGGCAGACCGACTGGACGATCTTTTACTGGACGTGGTGGTTGGCCTTTGCGCCATTCGTCAGCCTGTTCATCGCCCGTATCTCCGAAGGTCGCACTGTTCGCGAATTCGTACTGGGTAGTGCGTTGGCCCCTTGTGGTGTGTGCTTTGCCTGGTTTGCCGCCACCGGCAGTGCCTCCATCGGCCTTGAATTGGCATCCGAAGAATATCTGCTTCTGGGGCGGGACACCACCGAACAGCTGTTTGTTGCGATATCGCTACTTAATGGCTCGTTCGTTGGCGAAATCTTCACGGTGTTGGCCTTTGTCCTGATCTTCATTCTGGCGTCAGCAACCTTTGCGTCAGGTGTGCTTGCCATCACCACAATCGCGGCGGCGGGGGACAACAGCCAGAAACCGGCCAAGCACATCATCCTTTGGGTGGTCGTCTGCGCCGCCATCATCGGTGCGCTGCTGGCAGCCGGTGGAACAGCCTCCATCCGGGACGTGATGGTTATATCCGCACTTCCAATCTCTGGTCTGATGGTTCTGGCGGTTCTGTCAATCGGCTGGGTGCTGTTCACTGAAACGCGCTACGCGGCCAAAGAAAAGGCGCACCTGGCAGGAGTTGAGCAACGCGAACCAAACACTGAAGCGGCGACTGTTCGCGTCAGCGATTAAACTGATCGTGTGAATTTGGGCTGGCCCTGTATCCGATCCGGGCCACCCCAACCGCCGGACGTGACTACAGACATCCGGCAACTCTAGGCGCTCTGGACCGGGATCATCACTCTCCCGTTGGCTCCAGACCAGAGCGGGGAACGTCCACCTGAACTGGATGTTTCACCTCGGCGGCGCGCAATCCCTTTTCCTTGCGCGCCGCCGACCGAGATAAGTTCTAGGCAAATCCCCCTTTGTACATGATAGTGTCCGGCAGGCTAAGCCATTGACAGGGCAGGCCAGATTGACCAACTGCCCGACGGAACACCACCTTGTCTTCTGCCTCATCCTCAAATGATCAAAGCCAAACCATCGGCTTGGCCCACCTGCAAGCAGGGTTGATCGGTGGTTTGATGGCGGTGATTTTTGCGATCTCGCATGCCACGCTTGTTGTTGGCGTTGCTGCGCCCGAGCACCTTGCAGCGATCATCGGTCTAGCGCTTTTGGGGACAGCGACACTCAATCTTTTCTCGGGCCTATTTGGCCAGATGCGCGGCGGCATTCATATGTCGCAAGACGTTCCAAGTGCCGCGATGGGCGCCGTGTTGTTGGCATTGGTGGCAGAGCGGGCGGTCACCGGCGGGTCGCTGACACTGCCGGAAATCGTGGTGCTGATAGTCACAGCCAGTCTATTGCTGGCGATTTGCCTCTTTCTGTTCGGGCAATTTGGCTTGTCCACGGTCATGCGGTATGCGCCGCGCCCGGTTGTTGCAGGGTTTTTGGCCGGAACGGGCTATTTCATTTTGCTGGGGGGGCTGGGCATTTGCCTGGCTGCCGAGGTCACGCTAACAAGCCTGCCCGACTTTTTGACGGCGCCTGCCTCGTACAAGCTTGCCGTCGCACTTTTCGTCGCTTTGGCCTTCGAATTAGGTCAACGACTGCTACCCCCATCGATCATGATCGGGCTGGTGATGTTCGGTGCGATTGCCGCGTTTCACATCGCATCTGTGCTTTTGGGTGCTCCAACCGATGGATGGTTTGTCGTTCTGCCAGAGGGTGGAACCGGCTGGCCGCCTGTCCCGTTCTCTGACCTTTTGCAGGTAAACCCGGGCTTCATATTTAGCCAGGTCGTGCCGCTTTTGAGCATGGTCGTTCTGTCCACACTGGCGTTGCTCATGATGACGTCCGCCGTTCAAGCGGTCACGCGCGATGGGTTGGATATGGATAAAGAGCTTAAAGCGACAGGCATAGGCAACTTTGCCTCAGCATTTCTGGGCGGCATGCCCGGGTACGTTGGCGCGGCATCCACGCTGTCGGCATACAAAGTCGCGCCTCCACACCGCGCCATTTCTTTTGTCGCGGCGGCTTTGGCGCTTTCTGTTTTCGTACTTGGAAACGTCATCCTCAGCCTTTTGCCAATGCCCGTGTTTGCGGGTTTCCTGATCTGGGTTGGCATTGCGTTCCTGCGCGATTGGTTATGGCGTGAAGTCAAAAACACACCAATGGCCGAGGCCGCTGTCACCATCGCCATCTTTCTGGTCATTGTCGTTTTCGGCCTGTTCGAAGGCACAATCTTCGGATTGCTAGCGGCAGGTGCGCTTTTTGTTGTCAACTATAGCCGCATGAGCCCGGTCCGCAGTATGCTGTTCGGCAACGCGTATCTCGGGGCGTCTGAGCTAAACCCACAACAAGCCGAAACGCTTCAAGCCGAAGGCGGGTCTATCGCGATCCTCAAATTGCAGGGCTACGTGTTTTTCGGAACGGCGCATCGCCTGGGTGAACAGATCCA
>CAZCOX010000094.1:1207-4085 GCA_964500115.1 uncultured Rhodobacterales bacterium | reverse complement strand
GGCAACAAAGACATGGCCGTTCGCCTGTCCGGCTACCTTGACCGTTTGACCCTGAATGCCGGTGATCCGTTGATCACCGAAGGCGACACGGATCGTGACATCTTTCTTTTGGAAAGCGGTCAGTTGGAAGTTTTTGTTGGAAGCGGACCCACGCGCCATCGCATTCGCGTCCTGGGGGCGGGGGCCGTGATTGGCGAAATCTCGTTCTACACGGGTGGGCAGCGCACATCGAGTGTGACCGCTTTGGACGAGGCCATTGCTTGGAGATTTTCGGAAGAGGCGGCGCGCAAGCTGTTGTCGGACGATCCCGAATTGGCCAGCCGATTTCACGCAGGCGTCGCAGCCTTACTCGCACAGCGGGTCGTTGCCAACACGCGGTTGGTCCAGATGCTGCAATCGTAACGCAAAAGGCCGTCGGAATTTCCGACGACCTTTCGAGTGTATTCTTTCGAGTTAGCTCAGTTTGCCACCGCGATGCGACATCTGCATATGCGCGGCATAAGCAGAAACCGACCGATTACCGGGCTTGTTGCCTTCGAGAACCAGCGTCTCCAGCGTGCCGCTTTCGACCTCGATGGAAATCGTTTGCTGGTGCTTGGACGCTCGCCAAAGGAACAATTCTCCGGTCAACGATTGCAGCGAACCGAAATCAGGCTTGGCATCAAACGCTTCGCCTTCGCCGCGCACGATCATGATGCGCGGTTTGGGCAGGCGGTACGTGTGGCCTTCAAAACCAAAGGCATAGATCAAAGCAATAGTGGGATCCGCATCAATGCCCTCGCTATCGCCACCATCTGCTTTGTCCGGTTCGGCCTGCAACGTGAGAATGCTGGCAAAATCAGACCGCACGCGCAGGCGGCCCATGCGGCGCGCTGTACGGGCTGTGGTGTCTTCGTTTTTGCTAGCAGGGGACGGCTCCATATGTGAACCGATCAAAACAATCTCTGAAGGATCGTAATCCCCCTTGGGCAGCATCGAAACGATGTCCTTGATATCACTTGGCATGTCTTTTTCCTTTCTAAAACCAGATTGCAGATCGGGCCCTGTCTCGACCGAGGGCCTGGATGTCGTAGGGGTTCAGGATTTCCCGCCAGACAAGGCATTCGAGGACAGTGTCGGCAATATTGCCCTCACCGTTTTCCTGAAGGGTTTCACACACAGCATATGCGGCATCCGCGTAGTTCAATGTCTCGCTGTTGAGCCGCGACCAGGATTTGGCAAGGCCCAAGGCCATGGTGTCACGTGCCTGTTCCAGCGCCTCTTTGAGTTGGAAGTGTTTGAGATCGTAATTGGCCTCAAACGCATCCGCGTAGAGTTGGCCGAGGTCGGCGTTGAAATCGCGTGCGTCCGGGATGGATCCCAACGGAAGTTCGACCAGCCCCTCGTCCACCGCAATGTCATGGTACGTCTGGATCAGCGCATCAAAAAACGCCCCGGTGAAGGGGCGGGATTTGTCGTGCACTTCCTCGCCGACATCCGACATCTTGCGCGCATTGCCCGCAATCCGGATCTGACGCTCCTCGGCCAATTCGGCAACGCGGTTCAACTCATTCAGGGCGAGCAGGTTGCCGCTTCCCCGGCGTAAAAGCCGATCAACCGCCGTATCGAAGTGCAGCATCGCGACAAGCGAACAAAGGTCAGAAACGCCCTCGTGATAGGCCAACCAGTCGGGGCCTGGGGTCATGCCTTCCCGCGGCAGGCCGATTTCGGAGAACAGGATGGAGTGCCCGATCTCATGCGCGATCACGTCGAAATTCAGCGCATAATAGTCACCGGTTGACCCGCTCGGGCTGGGTTTGTAGCCAAACTCCAACATGCCGTACCCCGACTGCGCATTGGCCCAGTCGATCAGTGGAATGATTTCCAGACGCTCATAGGTATCAGCGAAATGCCATTGAATGCGATTGCCAAGATACCCTTCCCAAACATCCAAGACCCGCATCACACAGCCGAACGCATGAACGCCTAGAAACTCGCGACTATTGGGGTCGATGTGATCCCAATGCCCATCGGGTGACGGTTCTGCGGGCGGACGTTTTTCGCCGACGAACGGTGGAAGATACGGGTAGTTGTAGTGCTGCTTTTCATAGAGCGGGTCGACAACATACATCCGGTCATTTGCTGGACCGGGCAAGATCGACCCCTGCGCGTCAGATATCCAAACCAGTTCCGGCTTTTCGTAACCCGGCGTGTTCGGTGACTGCGGATACAAAAGAAACCGCGTTCCGATCGACGTCTCATTGGTGGCCATCAGACGCCGTTCTCCCAAAAACGCGGTGATTCTAAAGCTACCCTAACGTTAACCATACCCCAGCTTCGCCTTCTGTGAAGACGTTAACAGACAGTTAAATTTGAAAAAATTTGCGATTCACGTTGGTGGTGTGAGCCCGCTATCGGTCAAATCGTCAATCCATGCGTGCACGATTGGCGGCGCTTCAGCTTTAGGCGTTGGCCATATTCCGGTGCTTGCACATGAGACCATGACGCGTAGTAGCTTTTCCGCGTCGTTGGCTTTTTGAGACACGCGGAACGGTTTCACATGTTCTGGCAGATAGCGTTTGGCGAATGCTTTTCGGGTTAAGGTCTCGGCGATATCGGTGGCTTCGGTTCGAGAAATCGCGCCGGCGCTTTCCGCTCTCCTAATGCTCCTACGAATATCCACCAAGGCATCCGACAGTGGCCGCGATCCTAGTTCCCTTGGCGCATGCGTCACCGCGACCGCGTCATCTGGCAAAAGATCGAACCGGCGATACCAGCGGTAGATCAGCCCGACCCCGATCATACCATGCGCGGAAAGCTCAGCTGCACGCAAAGCGCCCATACTCGATGCGCCATAGAGGGGAATACCCTGCGACATTGCCCAAAGGATTTCGCGATG
>CAZCOX010000094.1:0-1107 GCA_964500115.1 uncultured Rhodobacterales bacterium | reverse complement strand
TTGCATAGTTCACGCAAAGAGAGGATTGGTTTGGATCGAAGCGCTGGCAAACCTGGCAATCGCTGATGGTTGTTCCACTCTTCCCGTAACTCATCGGCGCTAAACGGATGCGCATAAAACCGTTGCGTGATGTCCTCGCGCGCGCCGGAAATCACTGCCAACCGCGCCTGAATTGCCTCTGCCAAAGCCGCTTTGATTGCGGTGCCCGCATCAAATCGCGCGGCGTATCCAACGGCTGGAAGGGGCAGATTTCCTGCGCCTGGCTCTTCCATGATCGAAGCTTTGACGGCTGTGACCGGACCGCGCGAGATATCGTAGACCGCGACCCGTAATCCCGCCTTATCAACGAGGCGTAGGCATTCGCCGTATTGCGCGCTGGAAGCATCCAATGCGATGCGTTGCATGTCGCCAGTAAGCTCCGACCAATTTCGCGCATCCGCTTCGACATACTCAAGCAACCCGTGCATCAAGGCCGAAGCCAAGGTGGCGCCAGCACCCAGACCAACCGACAACCGCAGGATTGGCGCGCGCTCCGCCTTAGCGCCACGTGCGAAATTGGTCGAGATAAGGTCGCGCGGAATTGCCGTCGATTTATCGTCGGTCAGGTTCCAAGCCGGAACAAACGGCGTATCCGCGTCGGGCCAATCCGCACCGAGCGCCATGTCGCGCCATAAGTCCGGAGTTTCGCTCGAACTATGCGGAAAATGCGAGAGGTCTTCGCCTGAGGCCATCTCCAGACATTCCAATACCGCCCCCAATGCTGCCGCCGAAATGGAGCTTGCCTTGCCTTGTGTGACAGCGTTGGATCGCGACATTGGGCGAACAGCCTGCGCGACGGGCAAGCCGACTATGTCCAATCCCGTTATGTCGGCGACGCGTGTGATCCCGAACCTTGCAAGACGCGGTTTGAGCCGTTTCAGAAACTCATCCGCTGGTAGAGCGTGCGCCACGTCGTCGTCCAGTACGCCGCTCAACACGGCGGGATCAATGTAGTCAAATCCCGAGTGCACCGCGCACCTTCTCTCGCAGCGGACTGTCTGACATCTCAGCCAAAGCGGACTGCGCAACGTCCTTCGGCACGGATAAATTGAGGTCGATCCGGGTCGC